>CAYZYB010001348.1:0-1869 GCA_964481505.1 uncultured Planctomycetaceae bacterium
TTCCTGACGTCGTGCGATGTTTTCGAGGTCGGTAATGTGGCGTGAACATTCACCGATACAGTTGACCAGATCAGCAGTCGTCGTGCCGGGAGCATCGGCTTTCATCAGGTGTTGGCCCGCCATCCCGTCTGACTGAATTCGCTGAATCCGTTCGTGGACCGCTCGCAGATTTTTTTCTGCCTCACGAGCTTCTGCGTTGAGGTCGTCGAGCTGAATGCCTGTTTTACGATCGAAATGATTGCGGAGTCCATTACGAATTCCCCACCACATCATGCCGGCAAAACCGAGCGCCGCCGCTGCCATAGCACCGCCAAGAAATCGGTTGCTGCTATTTCCACCGGGGCCATACAGGAACGCCAAAAGCCCGCAGAAGAACAGCAGGACTCCGGCACACGCGATGACGGTCACTGCCTGGTCCACCCACGCCGGAATCGAATCATCCGTATCGACACGACTCATCACATTGCGAACCGTCTTGATCTTCAACGCCATTTGTTCACGCTGCAAACGCAGGCGACCGAGGTTTTCGAGTTCCATCAGCCGATTGCGTTCGCGGGCAATCGCATCATCAACAGAATCGATGCCGCGCGACTGGAGATCGGTCTCCAGGTCGACCAGTTCCTGCTGGCTCTTTTGAGTCATCGAACGATTCCAGCGACGCAGTTTTCCGCGGCGCTGCAGGCTGTCCTGATACTTCTTCGCCGAATCCAGCAATGCACTGTGCGCTGCGGGAGACGTATCGATCGAATTCAATCGCTCAACCGTCCAGCCCGTTCCCATTTCCGACAGCTGGTGTTCCAGATCTCGCTTCAGATGCGAAGACCGTTGTTCCGCAACATCGATGTTCTGATCAATCTGCCGAAGCCAGTCGGATTGATTTACCAGACTCTGAATGGCATAGCGATCTTTTTCGAAACTCATGTCGAGTTCGAATCGATCGGCCTGTTTCTGCAGTTGCGCAACCTGCTCTGTGAACTTATCTCGCATGGTCGTGTGCTTCTGAATGTCGGCAGCACACGCGTCCAGGTCTTTCAATGACTGTTTAGGATCATGTGTGTAGAGCGGCAGAGAGTTGAGTTCTCCCTGGTAGTCCCGAACTTTTTTCCACGGCTTGTAGCAGCTGTCCAGGAATCGGAGCCCGCGAAGCTCGTTTGCAATTTGGTCTTCGCGAGTCTGCAGCGAGGAAATGGCATCGGTTAACTGCCGTCGCCGACGCACCAGACGCGAATGATTTTCTCGAGCTTCGCCACGGTTTACTCGTGTCCCGGTAAGTTCTGAATAACGATCAAAAAGATCGGGCAGCTGCCCCTCTTTGCCACTGTCACTGAACAACGCCGACCGTCGTGCTTTCACGTCTCCCAGAGCATCCAGAAGCTGTCGCCCCTGTGGTCCTAATGAAAGTCCATAGATGTATTCTGCTACCTGGGAGCTGCCCAGTGTTGACAGTTGCTGCAGTTCGCGGACACCCACGGCAAACACATCACTAAAGATGCTTTCGTCCGTGGCCGTTAACAGCTGATGCATCGATTCGTCGTGAGATTGTTCATCAGGCCCGCCGGAAATCCTGAGACTGCCACGATTTTTCGCATGTGCCGTTCGACTGACACGCCATGTGCGGCCGCCGTGGTCGCAGCGCAAAGCTCCCTTCCAGGGAATATTGTCTTCCGGGCGATGGTAGGCCGGTTCGTCGTTCAACGGCACAAAACCATACAGCACCGACTGCACGAAGCGCATTAAGGTGGTTTTGCCAGCTTCGTTCGGGCCGTAGATAACGTTCAGCCCCGTCGGATTCAGCTTTAACAGCAGGCTTCGCCAAATACGAAACCTGTCGATATCAATTTCCGTAATCTTCATATCAGCATCCTGCTA
>CAYZYB010001349.1:0-1868 GCA_964481505.1 uncultured Planctomycetaceae bacterium
GCTTCTTTGTTATAGAAGTTGTCAATCAGTCCAGGCTGAATTCTACGGATGCGGGCGAGTGTCTTGGTTGGTGTACCGAACAGTCGTTTCGGAGGGATCTCACCAATGTCCGTCAGTGACAGGACACGAATGGAATCGTCATCAGCTGTGAGTTCCCGCAATGCTTCTGTTAGTCCGCGAATTTCCGCGAGGAACTCATCGTTCAGGACATAATGATCGGTTGGTTCTTCGGGAGTGTCAAAGCTGATTTCCCAACTGCCAGCTCCACCAAGGCGCGTTTCGACAAATTTCAAGGAGCGGACGATCGTCGACGACTCTTTGAAGTTCTTGCTGAAGTCGGTTTCAATCGTCAGCCGCATTACGCCCGGAATCGCCGCCGTGAACATCGTTGCACAGATACAACCGGTGATTACTGGATGCGATTCGACCGCGCGACGCGTCAGGCTCAAGATGCGATCGAGCCAATGTTCCATCGGCACTGTGGCGGGGATTGTCAGTCGCGAGCCAGAGCCCAAAGTGGCTGGCATAATGCAGCAACAGCCGACCAGCACAACGCCGGTCGCCAGGCACATCATTGTTGCAAAACTGCGAACGGGCGTGATCTGACTAATCATTAGCGAACCGAATCCGACGGCGGTGGTGACACACGTCCAGAACACCGGCACAGCCATCTCCGCTAAGGTCTGCCGCGCGACACCGATGTATCGGGGACCGTTGGACAAGTGACTCGTTTCAGTCTGCGTAGCAAGTGGCGCCGCCCGTTCTTCTGCAGCAAATTTCGCACGCAGTTCGCGGTAGTGCACGATGACATGCATGAACGTCGCGATTCCTATGACGGTCACCAGTGAGTTCAGCATTGAGCTCACCATGCTGAGCTCAGCACCCACCAGAACCAGAATGGCTCGCGTGGCAACCACAGAACCCAACACAAGCCCGACCGGAGCCAGCACCCATCGCAGCGTGCGAAACATCAAAAGCAGAACCAGTGAAAGGATTCCGAGCGAAAAGAGAAACAGTATCTGTCCGTCCTGCTCTACAATTTCGAACATGTCGAACACCTGAACCGGTTCTCCGGCGACCGCGACTTCGCCCACATCAGCGGCCACGCGTTTTGCGATCCGACGAATCCGTCGCAGTGTTTCGCCGCGAGAGAGCGGCGACTTAGCTTCCGGCAATAGTTCCAGCAATATGCCAGTTGTGCGACCGTCCTGACCAACCAACGTACCTTCGAACAATCGCACCATGGCTCGACGAGCCGGCTTGAAACGCGGGGCCTTGTTCAGGAGTCCCGGAAGGTGCTGCGTTTGCTCTGCGTTGATTCCCGGAACGGCGTTCAGCTCTTCTGCCAGGCGTTCGATGCGCCCCTTCGCCGATTCCTCCACGGCTGGCATGAAATTCACATCAAGAACATCTTTGAGGCTGCTCGGGTAGGCGATTTCTGCGTCGACAGCGAAAAGCCGTTCCTCTGTCCACGCGACGACCACAAACTCGTCGCCACCGAAGTCTCGCCGGCTGCGTTCGAGTAACTTGAGGTCTTGATTGTCTGGTGCGAAGAAGGCTTCGATGCGCTGGTCAAACTTCAGGCGATCTGAAATCTGAATTGCCGACAGAACAAGGACGACTGACGCGATTAGCAGGTAGTTACGAAGTGAAACAACTGTTTTCATGAATCAGAGTTTCAATCCTGCGAAGTAAGACAGAGAAGGCCACACCGTGTCGAAGCCACCACTACACATCAAATGGGCGAAATCGACATCATAACAGTTGAAGCATGTTGACCGATCTTAAGACAAAAACGGAATTGCGACGTTAAAATGATTTGGCAAGGGATGTGGTAGCAGATGGTTGCATTTGAAATGGGTGGCCGG
>CAYZYB010001350.1:0-1866 GCA_964481505.1 uncultured Planctomycetaceae bacterium
GATATGCATCGAACGCTTGGCACCTCGAACCTCAATGTAAGTGGACGTGGTTGTGCACCTCATGAAATCTCGAATTTGACAGATATCTGCTCGCAGGGCTGTCTATGGAAACGTAGACATCGGTAACCAGGGAGGTTAGGTGCGGCAATCGTTACGACCGACACGAGTCGTAAAGATTGCCTGCTCGCGTTGGCAAAATGCTACAAAAAACGAGTCGTCTTTCTGAGTATCTACCAGAGTTGCCTATTCAGAGGGTGTGGTAGCAGATTGTTGCCTTTCAAATAGGTGGCCGGGGTTGGACTGAGCTTGCGAAGGAAACCCCGGGGGTTCGCTCGGACCTCACTCCAACCGCGGCCACACTCTACAACGTCGCAACGTTCTGCGACGACACCCAATTCAGATTCGTTATCCCCTATCCCCATGGAATTCCCCACGATGACTGCGGCGTCCGTCCAGAACACGCACCGCGCCGACTCTGCTCCGCTGACACCAAAGCAGCGGCAGGCGGTTTTTCAAGGGCACGTGAAAGACGCTCTTGTCGAACACTTTCGATACGACAGTCGTGTTGTTTGCCATGCGGGGGCTATTGCATCGTGGCTTGGCGGGCATGCCTGCCGAATGGTTGGTCGCGATGGTGCTTGCTTTAAGGCATTGGCCGGAATTTTTAACGGCAACCTCGCTCCCTGGCTGGACCGGAACATCATTCGGTCATGTCGGAAGTCGTTGCAAAGCGGCACCTGGATAAAGCATGCCACTGAACGTTACATGGCCGAGTACAAATCGGAGCCTGCCACTCAGATGTTCTTCGAAGAGCCGGAACGCCTGCTGGGCACTCGAGCTCTGGTATTGAAGGCGAATCGTGGCAAGGAACGAGGCGCACTGCTGCTCGATTACAACTTTGTGTTTCCGACCATGGCGCATCTTTTCGACATGGATCGCATTGCTCAGAAATACCATCTTGTGATGCTTCCCAGCTGGACAGGCTTGATGGTACGAGACGTATTGTCATTTACCGCTATCAAGCATCCGATTGCGTGTCTTGCCTATGAGCAGAAGGACTACGATTTTCTGAGCGGAATCGAAAGCAATCTGCATCCCGTGCGAGCGACAACCAATTTTTTCTGTGACCATCGAACGTTTCATCCGCAGCCACATATTGAGAAGGATCTTGACGTCATTTCTGTCGCAGCCTGGGGACATTACAAGAGGTACCCTCAGCTTCTTCGTGCGATTGCCCGTTTGAAAAAGATCCGCCCAGGTGTCAAGGTGGCCATGGTCGGCTACCCGTCGAACCTTACGCTCGACGACATCAAACTGCAGGCAAAGTACTACGGAATTCTCGACTCGCTTGAGTTCCATGAATTCGTCAGCCCCAAAGAAGTCAACAATCTCTATGCTCGCTCTCGCGTAAACATTCTGTGGTCTCGACGCGAAGGGAGTGGCCGAACACCCGTTGAAGGAATGATGGCGGGCGTTCCATGTGTGCTTCGCAAAGGCTTCAACTACGGTGAACATTACGATTACATGAACGAAAAAACCGGCCGCTACAGCACAGAAGCTGATCTGCCGCAAACCCTGAATCGCATGATCGACACATACGACTCGTACGATCCGCGTGCCTGGATTCTGAACAACATCACGCCGCAAATCACGACTCAGCGGATCACCAAAGTGTTGAAGGGATTCGCGGAACAAAGCGGCGAACCGTGGACGGAAGACCCCGTTGTGACCTGTGGATACCTGACCAGTCAGGAATACTGGAATCCCGAAGATCGCTCTCGTTTCATCGCGGACTACGATTTTCTCAAGTCATGCCGTCGGGGTCAGGCATGAAGGCCGGGGACTTCTTTAAGCACTCCACGATCT
>CAYZYB010001351.1:0-1865 GCA_964481505.1 uncultured Planctomycetaceae bacterium
ACCTGATTGTCTATTGAAACGGCGTGAAGTCCAGAGTTGCAAACAAATCGTCGTACGTTTCCGCTCTACGAATTTGTTTGACGTTGCCATCCGCCTGAAGCAGTAGCTCTGCACTGCGCAGCTTTCCGTTGTATTGAAAACCCATCGAATGGCCATGGGCTCCAGCGTCGTGGATCACGAGTAAGTCGTCGCGGTCGACTTGGGGGAGATCCCGGTTGATAGCGAACTTGTCGTTGTTTTCGCAGAGTGAACCGACAACATCGACGGTCGTATCATGCGGAGCGTTTTCTTTGCCAAGAACGGTGATGTGGTGATAGGCTCCGTACATGCCCGGCCGCATCAGGTTGGCCATGCAGGCATCGACGCCGACGTAGTCGCGATAGATTTGCTTGTGATGCAGGCACTTCGTGATCAGGTAGCCATGCGGCCCGGTGATCATGCGGCCGTTTTCCAGCACAACTCGCAAAGGATCCAGCTCTGCTGGCACAATCATTTCGTTGTAGAGCTTATGAATCTGTTCTCCGACAGCTTGAAGATCGACTGCCTGATCTTCCGGGCGATAGGGGATTCCGATTCCACCACCAAGGTTCACGAATTCGATCCGCACACCGACTTCGTTTTGTAGCCGAACGGCTAGATCGAAGAGCATACGAGCAGTTTCGACAAAGAAACTTCCGTCGAGCTCGTTGCTGGCCACCATTGTGTGCAGGCCAAATCGCTTGACGCCGCGTTCCTTGAGCGTGCGATAACCATCAAACAGTTGCGATTCGGTAAACCCGTATTTCGCTTCTGAAGGGTTGCCGATGATGACGTTGCCGGTTCTGGCAGGTCCCGGATTGAATCGGAACGAAACGAGTTCCGGAAGTCCTACCGTTTGATCAACATAATCAATGTGAGTGATGTCGTCGAGATTCAGGATGGCGCCGATGTCTTTAGCCGCCTGGTACTCGTCCGCAGGCGTGTTGTTCGATGTGAACACGATATCTTCGCCTCGAACACCGACTTTATCACAGAGCATCAGTTCTGCTTTGCTGGAGCAGTCTCCACCAAGGCCTTCTTCCTTTGTGATTTGCAGGATGTGCGGATTAGGTGTCGCCTTCACCGCAAAGAAGTTCTGGAATTTGTGACTCCATTCGAACGCCTTGTTGAGGTTGCGACACGTTTCTCGAATCCCCGCCTCGTCGTAGAGATAAAATGGGGTCGGAAACTTTTCTGCGATCGATCGAATCGTAGCTTCGTCGAATGGAAGTGGCTTGGAGTTGGACATGATTCGTTCGATAGGGGTTACGTTTTCCGGGGCAAACTGGCGCGAGCCACAGATAGAAAGACCGCAGTTTGGGGAGCGGGTTCACTCAATTCAACCGGCGTTGGCTGCAGATTGAGGACTTTGCTGCATCGGGAAGAGCAGGGCGGAAAGTGAGACGCTAACTCAGAATCGCCACTTTCTCGATGATGTCACCATAGCCGATTTTTGTGGGCGTTTTGCTGTCCTTCAGGTGAAAGACGCTGCGACCGTCGGAGTACACGACATCTCCAGCTGCGCTGCGATCGAAAGTCAGCACATTTTCGGCGATGACAGTTTCCATCCCGTCTTTCGGCTTGGAAATCAACGCCCACTCTTTGGGAACCAGCGGTCGTTCATCATTCTTACCTGCCCCTTTGGCCATGGCTTGCTTTGTGTCCACCGCCTGGCCGTAGAGCATTAGCAACGGTTGCTTCTTCTCCGGTGGACCGTCGTCCGGTCCGCCGGACTTTGCAAGTGGCTTGCCGGACGCTGCCATTGAAATGAAGTTCAAGGTATAAAAGGCAGCGCGAGCCAGGCGGAACGGAAACAGGAAGACGTCCTGCGCCACTTCCCATAGTGT
>CAYZYB010001352.1:0-1864 GCA_964481505.1 uncultured Planctomycetaceae bacterium
CGCAAGCTCAGTCCAACCCCGGCCACCCATTTCGAATGCAACAATCTGCTATCAGACCCCAGGAGATTTTCCTTAAGCGCAACCCGCCACGTCGTCGACCAGCCTCACAACACCCCAAAGAATAACCGGCTGCCTAAAACAGTGGTCCGTGCCCTGCAGCACGTCTCCAGCCTGAAAGTTGGGCCACATGAAAGGCAAGATGAGACGTCAGCAAATGGGCCAGCAAGTCGCCGCGTGTTTGACACGGTGTATTTGCCAGTAGTTCCATACCGTGAGGTTCGGCGAGTGGTTCCGGTGCTGCCTGCCGAGCTGCTTCACAGAGTTTTGGATAGCCATTTACGATGGCATCAACCAATTCATCGCGAGAGTACTTTTCCGGATTCTGCACGTCGTCAGAAGAACCCGGACCAAACGCGATGGCCCAGTTTTTGTGTTCGAGTTCCCCGCCAAGCAAAGCTATGCCCATTTCGGCACAGGTCGCCAGGTGACCAAGAACCCACAACGGAGGATGTCCGTTTCCGGGGGCACGCTCGTTGACGCGTTCCGCCGGGATGTCAGCAACAACACCCTGAAACGCCTGCAGCATAAACTCGTTGAGAGTGGTCTCAGTTTCGAACATCTTCAGCCTTTCCTTTTTGAAACAAGGCTGAAGTTTATCGCCTGTTATTGAAGAACGCCAGTCACCCAGCCGTCTGTCATCTCAAAGCGAGTCGCACGAAGGCGAAGACGTGTGCCGTCGCCCATATCAACTTCTGTATTCGCATCCACTTCAATCAGCGGTTCTTTGAAAGCCTTTTCAAGGAGACCCTTGGCGACTTTTCGTGCCTGAATGACTGTTCGCAGCGAAGACTTTTCTTCGATCGCTCGAGGTTTCAAAGCCAGAATGCTCTTGGTATCTGTTTTCGGCGAAATCAGATACAGCCCACCATCACGCAATTCGATGCCAACTGGAATTTCAAAACTGTGACGAGGAATGCGGCGATCATCTTTGTCCTTCAGGTAAAAGCCCGTTCGTAACACAAACACAACTTTTCCTTCTTCGAAACGAACTCGCACTCCGTCTTTGTCAGGAAAATCAAAATCCGTCTTGTCGTCTTCAGACAATGATGGATCGCGAAAGCTGACGTCTTTCCTGGTGAACTCAGTCAGAGCTTCTTCAATCTTTGCGAGCAGATCCTGCACGCTCATGCGTCCTTTGATTCCCAAACTGTCGATCGCCGCATTCAACGCAGACTCGTGCATCTGAACGGCAACTCCTCGGCGTGGCGCCGGCGTTTCGGGTGGTTTTGGTGCTGAAAGTGCTCCGGTACCGATTGTTCGTGAACTCACAGCCATATGCGTTTCACTGGAACGGGCACTGTACTGTCCCGGTGCGATTCCGCGTCTTTGCAGATTGGCCAGAAGGTCGCCCTGAAATTTGGCATTCGTGTCGGCAAAATTCTGATTCACTTCGGTTTCGAATCGCGGGAGCGCCTCGTTGGCGGCTTTCCTGGCGGCAATGGCTTCGCCCTGTTGCTTCTTCTTGGCAGCTTCTTTGCGAGCAATGTCTCGAGCCAGTCCTCCAATGATTGGAATCCTGTCGAACTTGGTCGACACTCCGACAGTTCTGTTGTTGGCGTTGACATCCATGTTGGCCACACCGCCGGTTAGACGCTGACCATCAAAGAAGACCGGCTTTACGATCGTGAAACCAAGGTTACCACGAGTGTAGATGACGGCAGGTGACTTTCGACCCTGTGTGTTTGACATCGTTCGACCGTCGACAATCAGATTGAACATCGCTCCATTGTATGATGGTTTGATGTCCGCTCGGACAAGCGTGTCGGTTTCCTGCGTTCCGGTGACCCATGCTCCAAGAATGCAC
>CAYZYB010001353.1:0-1862 GCA_964481505.1 uncultured Planctomycetaceae bacterium
GCTTCAGACTTCGCTGCGGAATATGGAACAGTTTACTGTACGGAAGCCACAACAAGGTGCCGCAAACGATTGCCATGTGAGTCATAGCAATGGGTTTGTGGAGTGCTCCGCCAAGAAACGAATAGCTGATTGTCATGGCCAGGCCCGTGATGGCAATCGCCAGCAGCAACAGCAACGGCAGGAAGTCGTTGGAAAACGTCTGCACGGCCGCGTCGCCTCGATCACGAACGCGCCGCCACAGCGCGACACCGCAGCCGATGAGCACCGGGAATGATGCCCACACTAATCCATGGAAAGCCAGAAACGCTTCGAAACCATCGATCGGCAAGGTGCGCACATGCTGACCAAACACCATGACGTGGTACTGCGAAAAATCGTCAGCCGGAGTTTCGAACCAGACCCAGCCGAAAATCAGCGGGACAACGATAGCTAGCGCCATGACGCAGCCAATCATGATCGGAAAATGAGCACTCCAGCGCAGGATGCCTCGCTTCCAGACAAATCGGTTAAGAGCAAAGTAGCTGGCGATTCGTTTGCCGACGTGAATCAAAAGCGACGACCGCTGTTCGGATGTTTTCACCATCGTCAGGGCGCTGCGAAACAGAATCTGCGTCGGAGGACGATGCAGCCAGATGGCAAAGCGGTAGGCCGTTAGAGTCAGTGAAAGAATCAGGGCTTCCGCGTAGATGAACAGCGCGGGATCAAATTCGAAGACCGACCAACCCGTTACCACAACGGCAGTCGCAACCAGGCCCGTGGCGATGGCGACAGCGATGGAATTGCGGAGGGTTGTGTCCGGCACGGAAATAATTCATCGACTTAAGGAAAGTAAATCGACTCTCCGAGTCGATGATTCAGCGTTTCTTGGAGGACACGACTCGGAGAATCGTGCGACTAGGATTCGCCACCGTCACGCTTCCAACGGCACGGTCTCCTGAACGTCTGTCGAACAACTGGTTGCCAGCTTACAGCCGATTTCTGTTGCCAACAACTTGTCCAGCACGTCTGTTGGAGGAAGTTCCAGCAGCACGGTACCGTCTTCGACTTTCACCGGAAACGTTCTGATGTTGTAGTCTTCGTCCTGCAGCGACTTGCCATCCTGAAGGTTGAATGTCTTCTTATGCAGCGGGCAGGCAACCTTGGGAGTTCCGTTGACATCGCCCACCATGCCTCGCGACAGCACAAACGCCTTTCGGTGAGGGCACATGTTCTGGCTGGCGTACCATTCGCCTCGGCTTGCAAAGTTGAAAACAGCAATCTGCACTTTGCCGTACTTGATGGTGGCTCCGCCATCGATCGGGAAGTCGTCGGCCGTTCCCACAGGCACCCACTGTTTAGCTTGCAGCTCGCCCGCATGACGTGATTCAATTTCGCCGCGCCGTTCTTCCAGGGAATGAAATTGCCCCAGCGAAACCAGTTCGCCCGGCCAGTGTCCAGGACGTTGCTGATCTCGTTCAGAAACAATTTCGATAGTAGGTTCGGTTTCGTCCGTGTTGACGAACTGCCGAAACCATTTTCGTTTTTCCGGATCTTTGACGGTCGTCGTCCACTCGCACTGATACGTATCCACCAGATGTTGCATCATCTGGTCGAGCTCATCGGCGATGCCCAGTTTGTCGTAGACAACGACGTCGCGAATGTGGTCGATTCCACCTTCCAGTTTTTCACACCACACTGACGTTCTGGTCAGCTTTTCGGCCGTCATGATGTAGTAGATAAAGAAGCGGTCGATGTATTTGACGGCCGTGTCGGCATCGCAATCCGCGATCAGCAAATCGCCGTGGCGAGGCGTCGTTCCACCGTTGCCGCAGATGTAGATGTTGTAGCCGTTTTCCGTCGCGATGAGCCCGACGTCTTTGCTC
>CAYZYB010001354.1:0-1859 GCA_964481505.1 uncultured Planctomycetaceae bacterium
CGTCGTAACTGTGATACCATCCCTCACCAGCGATTGTAACGCTTGAAAACGCGAGAGCGGCAAGGGCTGCCAATGTGATCCGTGTGACCATAAATCCATTCCATTGTTTGGTCGGTGAAGCGAACCGTCGGACCGAATGTCTGTTGCCGACGAATTTGCAAATCCACCGGACTTCATCCTGCCTGCAGCGCAGGAAATCAATGTTCCGCGCGACTCCACCTTTGTAACATCGGAATGAAGACGCAGTTGGTAGGCGTCACATGACAACATTCCGCGCAGAATTCATGCGATAAGCCAAAATCACACCGGAATGGGCGGTCGCGATAGCGAGCACGGGTTGTAACGGTTAGGTAACTTCCGCCCGCAGCGTGCGGAGCATGCCAGCCGCCTTGTGCAATGTTTCTTCGTACTCATCCGCCGGATCAGAATCCGCCACAATTCCGCCCCCCACCGGAAAACGCACCAATCCGTTCTTCAACGTGAACGTCCGAATCAGGATACTGCTGTCGAAATCTCCACCGGGTCCCAAACAGAACAGGTTGCCGCAGTAGGCTCCCCGAACGACCGGTTCGAGTTCTGCGATAATTTCCATCGCTCGAATCTTCGGCGCGCCGGTGATTGAACCACCGGGAATCGTGGCCGCACACAAATCCCAAACATCGCAACCAGGCTGCAACTCGCCGACCACAGTCGACACCAAATGCTGCACCATTTCGAAGACTTCGATCTCGCACAGCCCCGTGACCTTAACTGTGCCCGCGGCACAAACGCGAGACAAATCGTTTCGCAACAAATCAACGATCATCACATTCTCAGCGCGATCCTTTTCACTCGCAGAAAGTGCGTTGCCGGTATACAGATCCGCAATCGGCGATCGATGCCGACGGCGCGTTCCCTTGATCGGCCGTGTTTCAATATACCGATCATCAGTCACTTTCAAAAATCGTTCGGGCGACGCGCTGACCACGGCGAAATCATCGGCCTGCAGCAATCCACAAAATGGAGCAGGGTTTTCTTTTCGAACGCGACTGTACAGATCCACGGCAGAACCATTCCACGGCGCAGAGAGCTGCTGCGAAAGGTTCGCCTGAAAAATATCCCCCGCGCGAATGTACTCGATCACCCGCTCGACCGCCGTGATATAGTCTTCCCGCGAAAACGTCGAATAAACACTCGGCGCTGAGGGCAACGGATGCATGGGCAGAGCCGTACTTGACAACTCAGAATGCGGCGGCGATGCCCGAACCGAATTTTGCGGCGGGCTGCTGAGTCTTTGCATGACCCAGTCAGCGCGATTCTGGTTCGCTGCCGTCGTGCCTTCCAGATTCAGGACACACAACCGAACAGAAGGTTCGATGTGATCGCAGACAATGCACCAGGCAAACAAACCTGCCAGCAACGCGGGAGTCACAAAGTCATCTCGCACTGGAACCGGCACACGCTCAAACGCCCCGCCAAGTTCATACGACATCATCCCCGCAATGCCACCACAAAACGGCGGATGATCACCATCAACCTTCGGCAAACACTGCTGCCACCGCCGAACCACATCAAACGGATCGCTGCCAAATTCAGGCCGATCCAGGCGAACGCGTTCCACGGGATCAGCCGTCAAAAACGTATACCGCGCATCCTGTTCGCGAATGTGCCCTGCACTGTCCAATAACATCAGAAACGAACACTCTTGAAATCGGCGCAAGGTATCAGCGACGCTTAGATTGGCATCCAATTCAACGGTAGTCAGCGACGTAGACACTCGAAACAGTCAGCAGGCAAAACGGAGTCAAAAGAACGCCCTCTATCCTACTCACCAACACGAACAAACAGAACGCCGCCCCTAACGTTGTCCGAATTTCTTT
>CAYZYB010001355.1:0-1857 GCA_964481505.1 uncultured Planctomycetaceae bacterium
TCAATTGTGACCAGGTGATATGCGCCGGCCTGATTAGCGCTTCCGCCAGAATGGCCAGGCCGGTTTCGAGACCACTGAGTCCATACGGGGCGACGTCGAGTTCCACGGCCTTCTTTTCGATGGCCAATGGCTGATGATCGCAGCTGATCAGCGAAATGGTGCCGTCCTGCAGCCCCGCAATCAACGAATCGACGTGCGACTGAGTCCGGAGTGGCGGGTTGCACTTGTACAGCGTGTTGAAGCTTTCCATCACGGCATCAGTCAGCAGCAGATGGTGCGGCGTGACGTCCGCCGTGACCGCGACGCCTCGTTTTTGGGCAATACGAATGCGTTCCACAGCATCAGTCGTGGTCACGCACATGATGTGAACGCGGCCGCCCGTGAGGTCCGCCAGAGCGATGTCGCGGCCCGTCATTATGTCACTGGCCGCAGCCGGCACACCACGAAGTCCAAGTCGCGTAGACTGAAAGCCTTCGTGCATCACCCCGGTTTCCGACAATTCGGGCACCATCGAATGATGCAGGATCGGGCGATTGAACATGCCCGTGTATTCGAGCGCTCGACGCATGACTTCTGCGTTGGTGATTGGGTTCTTGGCGTCGCTAAACCCCACGGTCTCTGCTTCGACAAGCTGTCCGATTTCAGCCAGCTCTTCGCCGAGGCTTCCCTTCGTGACCGCTCCTAACGGAAACACACGGCAATTGTTCGCTCGTTCTGCCTGCCGCTTGACGAATTCGGCCGACCCACGATTGTCCACGACGGGGTTGGTATCGGGACTGGCCGCAATGCTGGTGAAGCCGCCCGCCAAAGCCGCCGCGGTACCCGAAGCGATTGTTTCGTCTTCTTCAAAACCCGGTTCGCGCAGAGACACGTGCGGATCAACAAATCCAGGACTCACCAGCAAACCCGTCGCGTCAATGACTTCGTCAGCCTCGGCGTCGACGTCTGCTGCCAGCACTTCGACGACATTGCCGCCGTCAATCAGCAGTGAAGCCACACCGTCGATATTGTTGGCCGGATCGATGACCGTCCCATTTTTGATGAGCGTCTTCACGCGTTGTCGACTTTCTTTGCGAGCAAATACAGGCAGGCCATGCGCACCAGCAGGCCATTCGAAACCTGCGTCAGAATCGCGGAGTTGGGGCCATCAGCGACTTCCGGAGTCAATTCCACGCCACGATTGATCGGCCCTGGAGCGAGCACCAGCAGGTCCTTCCTGCCCCGACGAATACGATCGCCGTTCATTCCGAACAGGTGAGCGTATTCGGCAATAGAAGGAAAGAAGGCTCCACGCTGCCGTTCGAACTGCACGCGCAACAGGTTGACGCAGTCGACGCGTGGCAGGACTTCGTCGAGGTCGTAAGCGATCTCCACACCAAGCTCAGCAATCGTTTTCGGAATCAACGTTGCGGGACCGCAAACGATCACCTTCGCACCCAGTTTCAGCAGTCCGTGAATGTTTGAGCGAGCCACGCGACTGTGGCGAATGTCACCAACCAGCGCGACCGTCAGACCATCGATGCGGCCAAGTCGCTGGCGGATCGTGAGCATATCCAGCAGAGCCTGCGTTGGGTGTTCGTGAGTGCCATCGCCCGCATTCAGAATTCCCGCCTTCAGTTTGCTGGCCAGCAAATGCGGAGCACCCGGCGTTCGATGACGGCACACAACAAGGTCGACGCCCATCGCTTCGATGGTTAACGCTGTGTCCAGGAAAGTTTCCCCCTTCGACAGACTGCTGCCGGACGAAGAAAAGTCGACCGTATCGGCACCCAAACGCCGAGCGGCTATGTTGAAGCTGGTTTTGGTGCGGGTTGAATTTTCGAAGAACAGATTGGCAACGACAAGACCGTTCAACAC
>CAYZYB010001356.1:0-1856 GCA_964481505.1 uncultured Planctomycetaceae bacterium
CTGCAGGTGCGGTATGCTGACAATCCGACGTGGCTTTCAGAAGGCCTGGCTGTTTATTTCGAAACAGCAACGGGACGGAGTTCGCTCATCTGGAGCCGACCGGGCGAACCGAATCGGACTCATCTGCCTGGTTTTCGAAACGCAGTTTCCGGTACAAAACTCGAGTTGCCGCTTTCGAACCTGCTGGCATCAGATACTGCGTTTCGATCGCAGGATCAATTGGCTCACGCTTACGCCGAAAGTTGGGCCGTGGTGCTGTACCTGATCCGGTCACGACGCGACGCATTCGACCAACTCATGCTTCGTCAACAGCAACGAAAGCCATTAATGCCAGTGACGGCGACCGCTCGCCTTGCGGAGATGGCTGAGGTAACGGATAGCACGCTGAGCGACCTTGAGGCGGCCGTGATTCGGTTCATGAGCCGAATTCGTGACCGGCGTTGAGTGATTTGTGGAGCAGCAGTTTCAGTTCTTTGGTGACGATGTTATGCTGGGTTGACACGGTTGTTCACATTTGAGATTTACAAGCGGCAGCTGTGTCGTCTTAAACAAAACACGCTGGAGCGACAACGGAGCGTTTCCGAGCGTTAGCTCGCATTGGTCCGCGGGCCTCCCGCGCCGCAGGATTTTTGATTGATGGAGACATCAGCCAGTTTGTTGGAACGGCTGCGAAGTTCGCCGGAAGAAGCGGACTGGGGACAACTTCTTGCTTTGTACACGCCGCTGATTCGCGTATGGATACGGCGATACTCTTCATCGCAACAGGACGCGGATGACGTGGTGCAGGAAGTTCTTTCCGTCATCATCCGAAAACTGCCGGCCTTCGAACGCCAGCGGACGGGCTCATTTCGCAGCTGGCTGCGATCCATCACCGTAAACTGCCTGCGAGATTCCTGGCGAGCCAACAAATTCCATCCGTCTGCGACCGGCGGCAGCGACTTCCGCCAGATTCTGGATCAAATGCAGGACCCGCAAAGTCAGCTGAGCCAGATTTGGAATAAAGAACATGATCAGCACGTTCTCAGAACGCTGCTTGATCAAGTCCGCCCGTCTCTTACTGAGGAAACGTGGCAGGCATTCAAACGTGTTTCTGTTGACGGTGAGGCGGCGGCGGATGCGGCGGAAGCTTTGGGAATGACGGTCAACTCTGTTTACATCGCGAAATCGCGGGTGATGAGCCGTATTCGTGAGCTCGGACGCGGGCTGATTGATTGAATGATGCTCAATTTGCAGAAACTTTAGTGGTCCGGAAATTTGTGTGAAAGAATCTCGGTGTGGCTAACATTCCATGACACGGCCAACCATTAGCCGTCCGGCACTTGTCAAAGCGAGGCAACCTTGAATCCCTCGACGAACGATCATCCCGACCGACTTCAGCTGACGGCGTTTCTTGATGGACGGCTGTCGGAAGAAGAACGGATTGTGATCGAGAGGCACGTGGAATCGTGCGATGACTGCTGTGTGGCTATGTCAGAAATGCCACAGGATACGTTGAGCGGTCGGTTGCTGGATGTCGACACCGATCCGGATGATTCTTCGGTGGCTGCTGAATCGCTGGCGCCGCCTTCTGAAGATGTGTCCCGAATTCCGGCGGCTCTTGTCGATCATCCGCGGTATCGAATTCTGGGGCCGCTTGGCAAGGGCGGAATGGGAGTCGTTTACAAAGCGGAACATCGAATGATGGATCGTGAGGTCGCTCTCAAGGTGATTGACGGTCGCTTCATTGAGAACCCGCAGGCGATTGAACGATTCCGCACAGAAGTCAAAGCGGCGGCGAAGTTGAGTCACGCCAATATCGTTCGAGCGTACGACGCAGAACAAGCGGACAATCTGCACTTTCTGGTAATGGAATACGT
>CAYZYB010001357.1:0-1855 GCA_964481505.1 uncultured Planctomycetaceae bacterium
GTCACCATCCAGTTGGACGTTCCACACAACGTCGACCTGAACTCTCTGGCTACCAAGGAGAAAAACGCAGACACACTGCAGGCCCTATTCGAAGAACTCGAATTCGATGGCCTCGGCAAAAAGATCTTCGGCAGCAGGTTTTCATCGTCTGCCAGTCGTACCGCTAAGATCCGCGAAAAACGAGAAGTCCAGATTCAGGCCACACTCTTTGATGACGACGAAGTCGACATTAAGACAATCAAAGACATCAAACACGACTACAAGACCGTACGCACCGCAGAAGAACGAGCCGAATTAGTCGAAGTACTCCTGCAGCAAAAAGAGATCTGCTTCGACACCGAAACCACCGGGCTTGACCCACGCACTGCCCTGCCCCTGGGAATCGCATTCAGCTTTAAACCGCACACCGGCTACTATGTCGTGTGTGAAGAAAAGAACGCTCAAGCGGTGCTCGACGAATTTCGCCCGGTCCTGGAAAATGCCTCGATCCGCAAAATCGGCCACAATCTCAAGTACGATGTGTCGCTGCTGAAGTGGCATGGTATCGACATTGGCGGCGAACTCATGGACACGATGCTGGCGCATTCCATGAAGGAACCGGAAATGCGCCACGGTCTCGATTACCTTTCGGAGCTGTACCTGGCCTACAAACCGATCCCAACAAGCGATCTGATCGGCAAGAAAGGCGAAGACCAGAAGAACATGCGTGACGTACCGCTGGAGCAACTTGCGGAATACGCTGCCGAAGATGCGGATGTCACGCTGCAGGTCGCCAAAGTGATCGAGCCGGACATTGTAGCTCAGGGAGTGGCATCGGTTTGTTACGAAGTCGAATGCCCGCTGGTACCGGTCCTGGTTGACATGGAATACGAAGGCATCAAGCTGGACACCGATGCACTGGAGAGGATTTCAAAGCAACTCGAAGCCGACATCGAAGCCCTTCAAAAGACGATCTACACAGCCGCAGGTCACGAATTCAATATCGATTCCCCCAAACAACTGGGCGTCGTGCTGTACGAAGAACTCGAACTGGAAAAGAATCCTAAAAAGACCGCAAAAGGTCAGTGGTCCACGCGAGAATCCGAACTTCAACGGATGGCGGGCAAACACCAGATCGTTGCTGACGTGCTGGACTATCGCACGGCCAGAAAACTGAAGTCTGTCTACGTCGATCAACTGCCAACACACGTCAACGAAAAAACCGGCCGACTCCACACACACTACAGCCAAACGTGGACAACAACCGGCCGCATGCAGAGCAACGATCCAAACCTGCAGACGATTCCTGTCCGCAAAGAACGCGGCCGAGAAATCCGCGCGGCCTTTGTTCCCCGCGACGACGATCATCTGCTGCTGGCGGCCGACTATTCGCAGATTGAACTCCGCATCATGGCGGAACTCAGTGGTGACGAAGCCATGCTGCGGGCCTTCACGGATGGAACCGACATTCATTCCGTCACGGCATCAAAGGTTTACGGCGTCTCGCTCGACGACGTCACGCGAGAAATGCGAGACAAAGCCAAAATGGTCAACTTTGGCATCCTGTACGGCATCAGTGGTTTTGGCCTGCAGCAGCGGCTCAATATCCCACGCGCCGAAGCCAACGATCTGATCGCCAATTACAAAAAGGAATACCCCGGCGTACAGCGCTGGATCGACAGCACAATAGAATTCGCCAAAGAACACGGCTACGTACAAACGCAAACCGGCCGACGCCGCTATTTGCGAGACATCGATTCCCGGAACAAAACCCTGGCCAACGCGGCCGAACGCCTGGCGATGAACAGCCCGATCCAGGGCACCGCTGCGGACATGCTGAAGCTGGCGATGATCAAAGTTCACGCAGCGTTAAAGG
>CAYZYB010001358.1:0-1854 GCA_964481505.1 uncultured Planctomycetaceae bacterium
AGAACGAGAATCGCCAACTCGCAACGAGGTACCTCAACAGGAGCTCGTCGAGGTTTAGATCAGACGACGAAATGATGGAGTTTGGCAATTTGTGGCGAGCGAGTGATTCCGCCATGTGATGGCAGAAAGTAAAGCCACTAACTGAGAGCCCGCAGTATGACTATGGCAACAGCTAAACAACACTCGGCCGTCGACAATCCGGTCAATGAACTTCTCATCGGCTTCGTGGAATTGTGGATGCCGAACGAAGACTCCACCCAACTTGTTCGCGTTGCCACAAGATCCACTGCAGCAAACCATGAGGTCTGCTCATCGACGGAACCCATTCACCAGGGGCCGGGAGAAGGCATCGCAGGCGCCGCATGGAAGCAGAAGGCGGCGATCGTCCTGCAGGAGAAACCAAGCGAACTGCTAAGCCAGCTCGGCGCCCCCAGCGACGTGGAGCTCGCTGCTATTGTCGCGCTGCCCGCATTTCGCAAAAACGAAATCCGAGGGGTATTGGTCTTCGGGCTGACCAGTTCATTCGGCGCCGCCGAGGTCTGGTCGCGCGATGACCGAGACGAATTGGGAGTTGCTGCGGGGCATTATTCCGGACTGCCTTCGTTTGAGTTCATCACCCGCTACACCCGCTTCCCCAAAGGTGCCGGAGTACCTGGCGCAGTGTGGAGTTCCGGACGACCGAAGATTGCTCAGGACCTGGCGAGAAACTCATCGTTTATTCGATCGTTCGGAAACGATCCCGCTCAGGTGTCGGCGGCAATCGGGCTTCCAGTTGCCAGTGCCAGCGGGTTCCCGGCGTGTGTTCTGTTGTTACTTCAGGCGGTTGACTGCCCAATTTCGCGACGGACAGAACTGATCGATTTCGAAGTTGTCCCGGCAACTGACAGTATGGCGGAACGAGTTGTCGCGACTTCCAGCACGGTGCTTGGCCAGCAGGATCAGGAACCGTGTCTTCCGTGGCAGCAAGTTCTGGTAGCGGAAGCCTATGCCGGTAATGCTCCGGTATTCCTTGATGCTCAGGCGGAGTCTGACGCCGGATTTCACATCGGATGGCCAGTGTTCTGCGGTGACCAGCTAGTGAGCATTTTGGGATTGACGTTTTGACACAGCCAGCCCACACGTCGCAGAAGACTGAGGCTGCCACGGTGTTTGCCGTTCCGTTGCAGTTGGAGCTGAGTGCTTTGATCACGGAGGCTGCCGGGGCCTCGGAGTACGGGCTGCGCCAGTATTCGAGCATCGATATATTGTTGGAATCTGTTGCTTCCGGAGCCGTGGGGTGTGTTGTTCTGCATGCCAGAGATACAGATGCGGGGCGAGCTGCGATCGCTCAGCTGCAGAGTCAGTTCTTTGCGCTACCGATTATTGTCATCATCGATACCGCGTCGCAGCAGTCCGCGGTAGAGCTGATGCAACAGGGCGCGTTTTTCGTCCTCTCGGAACCGTTCGAGTACACTGTGCTTGTGCGTTCCATTCAGTCTGCAGTGGAATTCAGCATAGAAAACCAACAGACAGTCAATCTGGGAAGAGATGCTTCGCTGCGCATGGCGGCGGCGACTGAAAAAGAGCTTGAAGTTCTTGAGTTGGTGATGGCAGGGCGGAAGAACAAGGAAATTGCAACGGCAATCGGCATCACGGTGCGAGCTGTTGAGGACCGACGTTTTCGGTTGATGAAAAAGATGCAGGTGGAGTCCGTCGCGGAGCTTGTCACGCTTGCCGTGACCGCTCAACTCTACACCAATGGATTCCCGATGCAGTCAATGGTGTCGGCGAAGAGCCAGGTGGGACTTGATGTCAGCCTAAAGGGGCTGGAGATCTGGAGCCTCTCTGCCGATTCTTCTGTGCTAAGCCTGGATC
>CAYZYB010001359.1:0-1851 GCA_964481505.1 uncultured Planctomycetaceae bacterium
ACAGTACGTTTTGCACGACTGTGCGGACTTGCAAAAATTGCCGGTGGGGTGCTGTATGGAATCCGCTGCAAATGATAGTTCTGAACCGTGGGCGCGGTCAGAGGCGGCGCAGATACGCATCCAGATCTGCAAGATCGCGATCTCCCACGTTTCGAAGAAGACCGCTGGGCATCAGGGATTGCCGTTGCTGAACTTTGAGATCGATGTCGTCGGCTTCGATTCGATAGGTCTTGTGGTCAGAGTCACGTAGCATGATTCCGTCAACAGATTCGTACACGACTAACCCGGAATAGATCTTGCCGGACTTTGTCTGGACAGTCGTCAGTTGGTAGCGCGACGAGATGTCACGATTGGGATCAACAATGGCAGCGAACAGGTCTTCTCTTGAGAACCGTTTGGCAACTCCCTGCAAATCCGGACCGAGTGCTTTGCGACCACCGTGACAACGGGTGCAGGACAGTTTGGCAAACAATTGTTCACCGCGCGATGTGTCGCCTTTTTGCCATTCGACTTCATGCAATACAGACAGTACTTTGGTGGCTGCATCGCCACCGTCGTGCAGTGTTTTGTAGTCAGGAAAGCGTTTTTTCAGATAGGCTTCGACCCGAGACAGCGATTCGGGCTGTTCATTGTGACCGGCTTCTCCGTAAACGAAATCGAAGGCCTGCAGATTGTTGTTTTCAAGCAAACGTATCACGTTTTCTCTAAGCTTAAATTCGCGTTTGTCGTTATGCAGACGGCGAGCAACCGCCATTAGTCGATGCTGTTCGTCGGCGTCGTTATTTCGCGGCAATTTCGCCAACGCCTTGACGCACGCTTCGACGGCTCGCAGCTGGGTTGAATTGAGGCCGCTCAGGTAGATTTGTCGATCGTTGGGTTGGGGATCACGGGCCATGACCATGAGTACTGAATCCTGTACAGCAAGATTGTCGACCTGGTCTCTGATGACCTGTTTGTGCTTCGATCGTCCGGACCGTCCGATGACGAAGACAACGTCATTCGTCCATTGGTAGTTGACATCGGTGTTAACAAAGTCGACAAATCCATCGATGGCAGTTTGGGTGAACTGCTGCGGGATGTACTTCAGGAACATCACATGCCCCGGCTGACCGAAGCCTTCACGGCTTGCGATCAGTTCTGGTACCACTGGGTCCTTCTCACACAAAAGCTGATATAGCTCTGAGACACGATCGTCCCAGTTTGCGTCCTGTTTCCGCTTTTGCAATTTGATCTTTATCTCAAGATTCACCAAAGCCTGCGCGGTCGCCTCTGATTGTGGTTTTGTTCTTGGGCTCGAAATTCGAGTCAGTGCTGCGAGGCAGTGGAGATCCTCCGCCGGAGTGGATTTCTCAGTAATTCGCGAGAGCAACCTTTCGCACAGATCTCGGTTGTGGGAGCCCAGCATCGCAATCGTTCGAATCAATTCGCGATCGTACGTTTTGTCGCCAGACGGAAACTGCGCAGCAAGTTCTGTACGGACAGGATTTAGCTGCAATTCGTATGCTTCCAGTGCGACTCCTGCCGTGTACGCTTCCAACATTCCGACAACATTCTCCTGGCCGCCAACATCACCCATTGAAAGTTGCATCAACCGTAGAGCATCGATTTTTGACGCGATATCGGCGTCCGAATCTCTGAGCATCAGGAAGGCAATTTTGGCGGTCTCAAGATTGAACGTTTGCTGACGTGCTGTTTCACCAAATGCCAACCAAATCTGTGAACGAAGATTGCTGTCTAGTAATAACTTAAGTTGTTTACGCTGATCGTTGTTGAGTCGCGAAACGATGGTCGACGCAGCAGTACGTACTGCGCGGTTATCAGAGCCAAGACATACTGCGAGCCGTGGCAGGC
>CAYZYB010001360.1:0-1846 GCA_964481505.1 uncultured Planctomycetaceae bacterium
CAGCCACGCTGCCCGGCAGGAAGACCCCGCTCAGGATCGAACCTCGATCAATCGTCTTGCTCGCCATCTGCTGAATTGGCTGGACAAAAAAACGTTCCAGCTTGGTCGCTCGGCCATCGCCATCGAAGTCAAGACGGTTCCAATTCAGGCCTAACACACCAGCCGCGATCGAGCCGCCGGAAACACTTGAAACCCGAGACAACTTCGGCAGCAATGCCATCTCGTTCAAGCGTAGAATCGCTCCTACGTGGAACAACATCGCTCGGTAGCCGCCACCGGACAAGCATAGAGCAATGCCGTCCTCAAGACCGCTGGCTAACTCTTCCGGGACAATCTCGGGATCGTCTCGAATCGGTTGGCTTCCATTTTCGTTATTCATCTTCATCCAGCAACACTTTCAATACGGATTTTTCCACGGTAGCTTTGAGCATCGTTAAAACAGCAGTGTTTCTCCCTGACTGCGGACTTGGCTTCGGGAGTACGAAACACTGTGAGCGGCTTGCCCCGATTGATTCAACAATCGAATCGTGCCGCCGCGATTTGAGAGCTGCACATCTGAACCATCTAAAGTAATTTGAATTGGTAAGCCGGGGTCTGCGTGACCGCCGAGACTTTTCGACTGGTCGATCTGATTTGTAATCCGCCATCCTGCCAGCGAAACCGGATTCGCGCCAGTGTTCATCAGCGTAATGGATTCGTGTCCCGGATCATGCCCATGCGGGTTGAACATCGCTGCAATGATCCGGACGTTGGAAGCGATGCCCATAACGGGCGGGTTCACGTCGCTGTCGTCTACCGCTCCGGATTGAGGCCCCTTAAACACCGGGTAGAAGGTGCGAATGCTTCTCCGCTCTGGCCCATGAAACAGCTTCAAGTCATACTCGGCTCCGTTGATGATCGCACGCTTTGGTGCTCTCGCTCCTACATGTGCTCGCACCGTTCCAAGAGCAAGCAATCCTTCGACGCTGCAACCAACGAAGAAGCCGCCAATCGGTTTGGTTAGAGGTCGCAGTGCATCGCGATCATAGTCGGGCGCCATCCACTTGTAAGAAATGGTGACACTCTCCGGGAACTGATCTTGTCCGTCGGCAAGTTGAGATCCAAGGTAAACGATACGATCATCGCTGAGAGCCGGAAACGTGTCTGCGTGCGCTCCATCAACTCGCCTGGCGAATCCGTCGTCGAGATAATACTTGTACCAACAGTGGTAGCCCTGAATCTTGCCACCTTCCTGCTCTCCCACCACGACATGCTCAAAGCCTGTCAGATGGGGATCTCCACCTTGCTCGAATCGCCGAAACCACATTTCCAGGACTGTGGTGTACCATCGCTCACGGGTGATGCTCGTTCCGGTAGCGTTGGCAACGTACTCTCGTGCAACCTGCATTGGCGCAGTATCCACAATTTCGTGAACGAAGTTGTGTACTTCTTCGCGTTCCTCGGGCGAATCGAATTCTTCGTCGCGCTCCGCAAGTGCGTAGTTATCGAACAAGACACGACAGAGGTCGTACGTTCGCTTTTTGGAATCCGGAATCACTGCTTCGGTAAGTACCCTTAGCTCGGGGGACCCCACATCCAATTCTGAATTTACTTTAACGAAGCCCAAGCTTGGGTCGCCCTGTTCGCTATCCCACATCGGGACGACGCCATTTTCGGATTGATCAGCATTCCAAATCTGTTGATAGATATCGCCCAACGCTCAGCCCCTCAGATACAAGTACAGAAAGCACATAGTGACATGTCGCACTCCAACTATAGGGTGTTATGTTTTCCTTCGCAATGGGTTGGGGTACCAGGGTAAGCCTCTTTTCGAATTGGGAGTCTGTGCGTAGTATTGGTTGATTTT
>CAYZYB010001361.1:0-1845 GCA_964481505.1 uncultured Planctomycetaceae bacterium
GTTTGGCTTGTCACTATAGCAAACATGGCCGTCGAAGGGTTGACCGTAGATGTCGAAGGGGTTTGGTTTGTAGCGACCACATTTGTAGTCGGAAGCGATACCAATTAGGAAATCACCAAGGCTTGGCGCGAGTACTTTTATGTAAGTTGGCTGAGTACAAAATAGCGCGACTTGGCCCACGGATCCACCAGGCTCTGGAAACAAATCAATCACTAGTGTGTCTGCGTTCTCCGAGATGGTGAACACTATCAACCGTTTGTGATACTTTATTGGTCCAATGAGTTCAAAGCAGGTTGCCTCCTCTTCGTCGTAGAGGTAGCCATATTCCTCGTCATGAAAACAACTGAAAGTCTGGGCGGCGATATCGCTCGCCCCCGCTAACCAGAAGTGAGACTGCAATCCGACATCAGAGTGGTGCGTGGTCGGAAACACAGGGTCGGCGTAGCCAGACACGAAGTCGTAGGATGGCTGACCATTGTTGATTGACAGAAGCAACTTGAGCTCTTCAGGGATTGCGTGCCCCAGCGACTCTTCGGCAGCCATCAGTTCGTCAGCGGACACTGGACACCGAAATTGAGGCTCGATGCGAGGGGCAAGCTGTGAGAATACACGCGACAACTCAGCTACGATGGATATGAGAGACTCTCGTGTGTGCATTATTCTTTCGCAGAACGACCGGCGTCACCGAGCACGGCCAATGTGGTTTCCAGTTGTAAATATCTTATGCCGTGCTTCGCGTGCACGCCATGGTTCTGCCTTATTGGTGACTACAACATCAGAATAAGGAAGGCCATGATAGTCATTGCGAGTATGAATCCGTTAATTGTCAACGCTACCCTTCGTTGACGCTCCGTGCTGTGGGAACGAAGAGCTAACACTGTGGGTATGAGCGACACAACGCCAAAGCACATCCAGATCAAAGCGATCATGAAAAGATGAAGACTTTGGAACGCATTCGCATTTTGTCGGAAGCCTCCGCCATCGATGTAGATGAACGCGGACGCCGTCAACATAACGAACGTAGTTGCGCAGAATAGAGACGCGACAGTACGCTTGCGCGGAAAAAGTAGTGTGTCGACGATATGAAGTCTCTGAGGCATTAACGTCGATCGTTGCCTGTGGGCAGAACGTTACACATCACCGAGTCGGGACGATTGATGTTCCATTTGAAAAAGCCCGCAAGCCCGACTGCGGTGCATGTGCTGGTTATTTTCTGCTGGTGTCGCGGTCCTTGCTCATCTGTTCGAGCATCAGATTGAGTTGTTCCATCTCGGCAGGATCAAGCCGCAGTTCCGAGGCAGGTGGATCGACGTACTCGTCCCGCGGGACCCACGATGTGGCACCAGACATCACTGCGTCAATCGAGTCTTGATACGTTGAATTTTCCGTGTCAGCGACCGAAGAGACTTGCTGTACAAAGTCGTCAGTGAACTCTTCCTTAGTCTTCTGACGTTCGCCGAGCCAGAAGTTGATCTGTATGTCTGGATTTGAAGGCGCGAGATACAGGATGATACCTGCGTTGGTGTCTGGCTCTTTCTTCGCGGCAATAAACTTGTCATATGCCATCCAGATGATGCCGGCAATTGACGCAATCGAGCCTGCCGTGTTTAAGACAAGCATGTAGTCGCCCGCTGCGGCCTGAGGACCACGTCCGGGCGGCTTACGGAATGACTTTAGATCGGAACTTTGCGATTCAACGAAGTCCAGGACTTCGTCAACGTTGGTGACGTTTGTATTCGCAACAAAAACGCGAAACGCGACATGTGAAGTCATGAGGTTCTCAATTGCAAATAACGTCCGCGATCACCGAGCACCGCCCATGTGGTCGCCATTTGTAAAAGTCCC
>CAYZYB010001362.1:0-1837 GCA_964481505.1 uncultured Planctomycetaceae bacterium
TGCCGTGAGTCTTTGCGATGCGAAAAACACATCTGATGAATCATGGGTGCGCTCAGCGCGTAATAGCGAGCGAGCACCTCAAGGATTTTCATGTCGTTATCGGTTAGTTTCATCGTGTCTTCAGCCTCACAAGCGCCAAGCGGTGGCGAGAAAAAGGGAAGCGAGGCTCGGAAAAAGAGTCGCTTCGAAAGGTGAGGCCTAACGATGTCAGGCATGCATTCGGGTTAGCCGAAGGGCGTACAAAACGCCACAGAACAGTAACCGCTGAACGGGACAAACAACCAAGATTGTCGTCACTTCTGAAATCATGACCTCGAAACGAAATTCGTCAATAGGTTTTCTTCAACTTTGCCCGGTACGGTAGTCACATCGAACGGACGGCATCGTTCACCGGCTCGGCTGACCAACTCTGGCAGCAACGAAAAAACAAACGCGACGCACGCGTGATGCAACTCAAACTGAAACGCTGGTCGAAGATCGCCGTTAACGACGATGAACTAGTACAGCAGGAAGACCTGTCGTCACTCCGCATGAGCAGCATCGTTGAACGCAATCGAAAGTTGTTTCACGATCGCCTTGGAATTAGCTTCGAATTTCAACAGCAGTTTCACAATGCCCTCCAACAAGTGATTGAATGCGGATTTCCATCGGTGGACGAAGTCGTTCAGTCGTTCTCCGGCACAAAGCGAAATGGGCCTCCGGTCGTGCCACCGTCATCACCAGCACCCTTGCGAGAACCATCAGCAGACTCGCAGTCTTCGACTTGACCAGTCACGCCGGACGGCGGCTTCACTGGTTGCGGGGTCTGCACAACAATCTTCGGCGGCGCCAGCAGCTCGGCTCGCAGGCGTTCTTCTTCCTGATCTGCCATTTCTTTGCTGATGAAGAAATCCTGCTCGTTGTTTCGCTGGATCAATTCGGCGATCCGTTCCTGCAACCGTTTGGTTTCTCGCACCGGAGCGTACTTGATCAACAGATGTCGCAACTCGGTCTCGTTGGCAAATTTGCCATAGCAGTAACCAGGCTGCAGGGTTCGAACTTTTTTCATCCATCTAAGCAACTGCTCGTTGAAGTCGACGTATTGAAGGCTGCTCAATTCCTTGAACGTCTTGTGAATCGGTACAAGAGACTCCGAGCGGCTATTAGATCGTGATTCACTCACCGCATGAGTATGCCCAGTCGACTCACCCTTCGAAGAGCCCTCGGCTGTGTTGCGACCGTAGCTCGTCAGGGTGTGATCTTCCGGATGAAACTGGTCGCCTGATCCCGCCGACTGATTGAAACCCAGCGTCGACTGTTGCACAGACGAGTCAGCGGTCGTGTTGCTGATACCTTCTGAGTTGAGCCACTCTCGCCTAAACCCGTCGATCAGTTGTTTTTGGCTGTAAATTCGATGCTTCTCCAGCATTGGATCGAAGTTCATAACGGCCAATTCGTTGGCGACGATGTCAGCGTCTTCCGCCTGGTTGGCGAACATCAACCGTGAATTCGCCTGCCAAATCATACTTCGCAGGTCGAGGTCTCCCTGCTGCAGTTGACTGAACGATTGATGAGCCAAAACCAGCTGCATGCCAGCCTGGCGGACGGTTGGAATGGCTTCTTCAATGTCCGGGCTGACGAACTTCTGAAATTCGTCGAGTACAATCATCGTCGGATCGACAACATGACGACCTTCCGTTGCGGCCAGCCGAAAACCCGTTTCGAAAATCTCATTCAACATCAATCCGCCAATTGTTGCACCACTTTGCCGAGCAAGCTTTCCCTGCCCGCTGAGGTTCACGATGACGATTCGACGTTCTTTCATCATGCGTTCGACATCAAAGCGATTCCCCTGAAC
>CAYZYB010001363.1:0-1837 GCA_964481505.1 uncultured Planctomycetaceae bacterium
GTCCATTCCGGCAGCGGCAATTACCTCCGTCTGAATCGTGCCAACGATGCAAGCGGTGCCCCGACTTCGATGACGCTCGATGTGGTTACTCCCGCGGCAGCTGCTTCGTTGAACAGCACAGACTGGTGGTTCGTAAAGCCATTTGAAGCAGCCGCCAGCGTATCGCCGGATCTTGTTGCCACCTCGTTCGATGCGGCTTCGGATCATGTCCTTTATGGACAAACGGACGTCACATTCACCGTCGCTAACACCGGAGTTCTGCCCGCAACGGCGTTCGATACGCACGTCGTCTGGTCGGCAAACGATGTGCTGGGTGATGCAGACGACGTCATCGTCTCCGGTTCCGAAACCACATTTGCAGGAGTCGCCGGATTCTCCAGCGAAACCAAAACGATCAGCCTGCAACTCGATCAGGCCGCCCTGTTCGCCAATGCCATGGCGGCAGACGCGGCTGGCCAGCCGGTCGGAACGGTATCTGCCGACAGCAGCTGATTGTTTCTTGTCACCGACACCAACAACGACGTCATCGAAAGCGACGAAGCAAACAACTCCGGTCAGGGCCACCTCATCGACAGCGACAACATCACCTACTTCGCCTGGGACCATAACGGCAACGGTGTCGTGGAACCACTGGATGCATTGGCCTTGATTCAGGCAATTGGCACAGACGATGCCGCCGGTGACCTCAATGGTGACGGAATTGTTTCTCCACTGGAAGCACTGAGCGCTGCGAAGCGGATTGGGTACCTGCGGGCCGATGTGTTGTCGAAAACCGGGACGGTAAAGATCGCGAGTTCCGTTTTCGAACCGTCTGTCGCTGGCCCGGAGTTTTCGGGGGCTGGCAGTGGTAAGTCGAATTCGTCAAGCGAGGCCAAATCTACAACCGCCACTGTCAACGTAGACACCTCCAATCCGAAGTTTGCCAATGTGACAGATGACCAGGGTGAAGAAGATTCGCTGTTCTCAGTAGAATCGTATGAACGTCCCGTGATGGTGGCTCCGGCCAATGATGACCCGGAAACGGATAGCGATCCGTTCACTACCATTGAATGGCTCGACGTGATTTAAGTCGCGATTAGGTAATGACAGGATAAGCTCAGATCATCCAATCCCAACCGACCGGATTTGGCCCGGAAATATTTCGGTGTCGCTATTCGAATGCGGCTCAGGGCATTTCTCGCTTCACCAGGCTGTCTGCCTACGATAACGACCCCAAAAATAAATCCGACTCAAGAGAACGGGCCGAAGGCGAACTCTCAATTGTCGGCCAATGATGCGACATGCATACGAAGGCACAAAAGCGGACGTGCCATTCATCGATCAAAAATCACGAAACGGACCGCGTGGTTCTGCTGCGTTCATCTCTTCTTCCCAGTTCGCGAATGCCTTACGCATGGTTTCCAACTGAGCGGGCTGTGTTTCTGCCAGGTTCGTCTTCTCGCCGACATCGGCAGCCAGGTCGAATAGCCATTCGGATTCGCCATTTCGTACATACTTCCAGCTTCCCACGCGGGCGGCAGATCGATTGCGTCGTTGCCAGAACATATCCTTTCGCGGCGAACGCTTGCCTTGCAGAACCGGCAGCATGTCGAAACCGTCCAGCGTGATGTTCTGTGGAGCTTCAATGTTTGCCAGCCGAAGTAATGTTGGCACCACGTCCAGGCTTGTCACAAACTCGTCGCAAACCTTGCCAGCGGGGACTTTTTCGGGATAGCAAACGGCCGCACAAACGCGAATTCCCCCTTCAAATACATCGCCCTTCTTGCCACGCAGCGGCAGATTACTGGCTCCGGCGCCACCGCCATTGTCCGAAAAGAAGATTACAATCGTATTATCG
>CAYZYB010001364.1:0-1835 GCA_964481505.1 uncultured Planctomycetaceae bacterium
CACTTAAAGCGGTTGTCCAATGGCGTAGATGCAAAAGCATGGGAAGCTGTGGGCCGACTAAATATCGGTAACGCGGCCTTCTGTACTGGTGCCCTGATTGCCCCCAACATGGTACTAACAGCTGCGCACTGCCTTTATGACAAAACAACTGGCGCACGCGTCAATCACGAAAACATTGAATTTCTAGCTGGATGGCGCGATGGGCGCGCCTCGGCTTATCGTTCGGTGCGACGTGCGGTGGCACACCCAGACTACGAATTCGTCAGCCAAGTCAATGCGAGCGGCAAAGGCAACGACCTTGCATTGCTGGAGCTTGATCATCCAATCCGCGACGGCAAAATCCACCCATTCTCAACTGAAGCACGTCCACAACGCGGATCCAAAGTTGCTGTTGTCAGCTATGGAAAAGGCCGGGCCGAAGCCCCATCCCTGCAAGAGTTGTGCGACGTTCTCGCGTTTCAAAACGGCACTCTGGTGACATCTTGCACCGTTGAATTCGGCAGTTCGGGCGCTCCAATTTTTGTCGTGGAAGGTGACAAAGTACAGATCGTATCTGTGGTCTCTGCCAAGGCCGAAGTAGACGGCCAAGCCGTATCACTGGGCACATCACTGGGCGCGCCTCTGGCGGAACTACAGGCGGAAATGGTCGCGCAACAAAACACGTTGAGTAACCGCGTCACCATTGGCGCACCAAACACCACCGGCGCAAAGGTAGTGAAACCATGAAGAAGCTCGCGATTTTATGCGCCCTGCTGATGGGCAACACTGTACAAGCACAAACCAGCGAACTGCGCACGCTCGACACCGACTATGCCGCTGCCAGTTGGAAGGCCGTTGGGCGCATCGACTTCGGACGCGGCGCTTTTTGTTCTGGTACGCTGATCGCACCGGATCTGGTTCTGACGGCAGCCCATTGCCTTTACAAACCCAACAGCAATCAGCTGTGGCCCAGCGAAGACATCACCTTTAATGCAGGCCTGCGCGACGGCAAGGCAGTGGCAGTCCGGTCCGCCCGTTCCGCCGCAGCGCATACCGGTTTTGATCCTTCAACCCCTCTCAGTGCTGACAACGTGGCACATGATGTTGCCTTGATCCAACTCGGCGAACCTATCTCGACCTTCGAGGTGCCGCCTTTCTACATCCATTCCGACCGCATCGAACCCGGCTCTGTCAGTGTCGTGTCTTATGGGCGCGACCGTGCCAACGCACAGTCCCGGCAAAAAGAATGCCAAATGCTGGTACGACAGGGGGATGCAATGATCTTTGACTGCGACGTGACTTTTGGGTCCTCAGGCTCGCCGGTATTTTCGCACAAGAACGGCCGTGGGCAAATTATGGCGGTGATTTCCGGCATGATGGAGATCGATGGCGAAAAACGCTCTGTTGGGATGGTATTGCCGGAACGCGTGGCTGAATTGAAATCTCAATTGCGCCTGCAAGTTGCGCCTCCGGTGGCAAAAGCACGTCGTATCACTGTTGGCGGTGGTGCGCGCGGTAGCACCGGCGCAAAATTTGTGCGCCCTTAGGGTCAGGGCCCCCTGAAAAACTTCAGGGCTCTTGAACCTGAAAAAATCCTCACCACATGATGGTTATCGGATGCCCAATCGGGGTTCGACCATAGCAACCTAAGCGGGTTCGTCCAATTCGGAGTGCCCGCCTGTCATCGCTCAAAGTGAGGATTACAATGCGTACATATGATTTTGCACCGCTTTACCGCGCAACTGTTGGTTTTGACCAAATCGCCGATCTGATGGATCGGGTCACAGCCAGTGACACAAGCGCCAGCACCTACCCTCCCTACAACATCGAAAAGACTGACGAAGATGCCTATCGCA
>CAYZYB010001365.1:0-1834 GCA_964481505.1 uncultured Planctomycetaceae bacterium
GAACCGGAGCCTTCAGAAGTGAATGGCTGCCGTTTCGGCCACAATCCGCCACCAACATTACTCCATCCCGGCACGGTGTCAAGGCAACGACACGAATGCAGACCCGCAAAATGCTGGCTGTAGGCCTGCGTTTGGATTTTCACTACCATACGACTTTACAAGCCCATGGCAGTGCCAAAGCCAGTTTGACGTGGAATGCGTCCATCTGCTGCTTCGTCGTACTGCTGACCGTTCGTATAGAAGTCGAAAGCCGGTTGGATGCCCCAGTTTGAATCCTCTGCCACCCTAAACTGTTCCGCGGCTGCTTTAAGAGACTATCTGGGCACGACCGCCAACCTGCCTGAAATCAGTGATCCGGAACTCAGCCTGGAGATCCTCGAAGCCCCGGAGCAGGTGGAGGCTGACAGCGTAATTGAATTCCGCATTTCAGCCTATGGCTTCAAACAGCGAATGCAGCATCGCTATGTCGAAGTGAAGGCGGACTGCATTGTGGCAGAACAGATCGACGGCCCAACACGAGCGTGGAAACACACTCAGGCAATCTCATCAAACGACGACGGCACCGTGACTCTCACCGATCAGATCGAATTCGAACCACCGGGCGGAATGCTGGGATACGTCATGACGGCGGATAAAATCGTGGAGTCGCTCGAAGAAGGTATGGAGTACCGCTACGAACGCCTCGCTGAAATTCTGGCGAGTTAACCGGTCCCTCGCCGCCACCAGCTTATGAAACTCGTGAGAACGAACGCTTTCGCTGGCGCTTGGTCTTCTTCGCTTCTTCTGGAACGACCGTCTCTTCCGCAGCACCTGGAAGTAAACGCAACCGACGGCGGAGCCGTGGTGACTGACGCAGCATCAGGCGAGAGCGGGGAGAATCAGGGATCGAGGCTTCGGTCTTGGGGGTCTTTTTAGCCATGGCTTTGTGAATTTACGGTGGTCTGAGATGGGATAGAGAAACTTCTGCCACTGACAGGAATTGCCGTGGCGTTGAGTGTTGCTCAGAATGAGCGTCGGAAATGTGAGTAAGTCCCTCAGCGAATTCTCTGAATGAGAAACGCCAACAGAAGCTCACTATCAACCTAACGAAATCGAACTCGCAACTCCGCAGTCTGTTCTGAAACGCGCTCGATCGGTTAAGCTACACGCCAGCTAAAGAACTCTCGCCGGAAACGTGAGACGGAAAGATATCTGCCTCCCGACATAAGTCTTCAGAATTGTTGGCAACATGCCCAAACTCCCACAAAAGAAAAAACCAGGCCAGGCACCGCCAACTTTGCCACTAGCGCTGCTTTTGCTCTTGATTTGTGGGGGAGGATTTTTCGGGCTGCTCTCCCTGGTGATTCCCGGGGCGGGAATGCTGGGACTGGTGCTCATCATTCTTGGGATGTTGTTCGTCGCTCAATACTTCGTCTGGGGGCGAAGTATGCACGCATGGGCGGTGAAGCGGGAACAGGAAGCGGAGGCCAAAGCAGAAGCGATCCGGCTGCGAAATGCGGGTGATCAGAGCACGGACCGTCCCTGAGTGCTGTTCCAGCGATGGTGCCGGGGAAGCCACCGTTCACCGCACCGTCGCGTGGTCAACAATTCCGGCAGGCTGCGTTCCACGTGAAACGGTTCCCAAAGCGATCGGGATTCTGAAAGACTTTTGGTTGAGGTGGTTCGTTTCACGTGGAACGAATTCGGCGACCGCGTGCTTACGGCAATCCGTTCCACGTGAAACGGATTCGAAAGAGCGTATGGAACGGGAATGCGGAGAACCGTTGCTGGCGGGGCTGACGGGAGCAATTGGGGTCAGCGTTCCACGTGGAACGGTCGTATGTTTATACTGTGA
>CAYZYB010001366.1:0-1832 GCA_964481505.1 uncultured Planctomycetaceae bacterium
CAATTGAATCGCGCGAACGGCTCTCGGCTTTGTACCTTTCGGTGCTATGCCATCCGGAGGCGATGGCACTTTGGGAAGACCACTGGTCTCTGTTCCCCGATGACTTATCCGTACTGCCGAGGCTATTCGATATTCGCAGTGAAGTCATATCGCCACCGCAGCGTCTCCCGTATGTTACCCGCGTTCATGAACAGCATCCGGGACAGGAACGAGTTCTTGCGGCGTTGGGTATCCTGCATGAGATGTCCGGAAAGACGGAATCAGCTGAAAAACACTTTCGCATGGCGACGTCATCTCCCAAATGCGTTCCCTCAACCCTGCTTCCTGCAGCCCGCTTCTTGATAGACAGAGCAAAGCCTGACGAAGCCCAGAGACTGCTCGACCGCTATGCTACGGGAAGTGGCAACCGAAGTGTCAGAGAAGGAGAATACTGGCATCTTGTCGGACGAATCGAGGAAACGCGCGGGAATACCGAGGCGGCGCTGGCGGCGTTTCAAAGAGCTGCCGCCAACCGATCGGACGAAACGGTCTTTCAGCTCGCGTGCGCTCGCGCCTTGAGGCGACTTGGCAGAATGGATGAAGCGAAAGCAGTCGCGCAAAGAGCCCAGGAACTTAGTGAAGGCAATGAACGTCTCGCAATCATCTCCCTGAAAATTGACCGGAACCGCCCAAGCCCGGATGACATGCTAGCCGTGTCAAAGAATCTTGCATCGCTGGGCCTCATGAAAGAGGCCCAGGCATGGCATGAGGTAGGTGAATCAATGAAACAGTCGGAAGACAAGCCATGAAACGCTTCTTTTTCCTACTGGCGATCTTCGCAGCCATCGTGTGCACCGTGATCGCACTTCGCTCCGGCAACAGTCCATCGGAAGCTCCCCCGTCAGTCGATTCTGGCCGTTCGCCAACACGGTCAGATTCAATCGAAAACAAAATTGAGCTGGACAAGTCGCGTGACGACTTTCGATTCGCTGATGTAACTGCGAAGTCCGGTATTGATTTCGTTTTTCATGGCGGGCCGACTCCAAATGCCTACATGATAGAACAAAACGGAGGTGGCGTGGCTCTCCTGGACTTCGACGGCGATGATCGGCTGGACATCTTTTTCGTTAACAGTTCCGGATTTGTAGAATCACCTGCAACCATCGAGCACTCGAATCGTATCTATCGTGGCACTGGCCGATTTGCCTATCGAGACGCCACCGATGCTTCCGGGCTGACCGCATTCGGTCCGGGAATGGGCTGTGCGACAGGTGACTTCGACAATGATGGCTTTCAGGATGTTTTTGTGACGTACTTTGGCCGGGACCGCCTGTGGCGCAACAATGGCGATGGTTCGTTCATGGAAGTCACTCAGAATGCCGGAGTTGGCGGTGAATTATGGGGCACCAGCACAGCTTTCGCGGACATGAGCGGTGATGGGCTTCCCGATCTGTACGTTGTCAACTACATCGACTGGTCCACGGCAGATCCATTCTGTCACCCCGCCGGGCATCCGGAAATCAATTCGATCTGCAGCCCTGTCGAACGCTCCGGGCAACCGGACTTCCTTTATGAGAATCTCGGCGACGGAAGATTTCGTGAAGTGTTGAAGCAGTCCGGCACCTCGATTGCCGAAACGGGGAAAGGGCTGGCTGTGTCAGTGTCCGATTTCGATATGGATGGCCAGCTGGATATCTATGTTGCCAATGATACGTCCCGCAACTTTCTGCATCACAATCTAGGGAATCTTAAATTCGAAGAGATTGCTGTGGCCGCTGGAGTGGCCATCAGTGGTGACGGTCGAGCCGGAACGGGTATGGGCGTCGCCACGGCAGATTTTGACCGCAACGGAG
>CAYZYB010001367.1:0-1830 GCA_964481505.1 uncultured Planctomycetaceae bacterium
CTGTAGCCTGACTCTCTGAGTCGGGCAGTCAACTCAAAGAGTCGAAGAGTTGAACCACATTAACTTAAGAAAGCATTATTAACATGCCCGACTCGGAGAGTCAGGCTACGTACAACGATGACAAACGCTCCCGAACAACCTGAATTCCGGCCCTTCAATCCTGAAGGGGAAATGCGGGTTTACGTGCGCAATCTCCCGCACTGGCGGCAGCCCCGGGCAACGTACTTCGTGACGTTTCGACTGGACGACTCGATCCCCCACAGCGTCCTTGCCGAATGGCAGGACATCCGCGAGCGATGGTACAGGGCACACAAACTGGAACCGGGGTGGAAACAGACAAATCCCGGCCGCTTCGATTCGGCATACGCCGCGATTCCTGAGGGCGTCCGTCGTGCTTTCGAACGCGAGCAGGCAAAAATGCTGCACGAGGAACTCGATCGCTGTCACGGAAGCTGCGTTCTGAAACATTCAGAACCGAGACAGGAAGTCGTGGACTCAATGCCGTTCTTTCACGGGCAACGCTTGTGGCTGGGAGACTATGTGGTGATGCCGAACCACATACACGCACTTCTGATTGCTTTCGACGGATGGAAATTGGAAGACCTGCTCGGCTCTATCAAGAAATGGACGTCGCGGCACATTGGTAAATGGATTGAGCAACAGCCTAAAGTCATTCAACCCGCTGGTCCAGTTCGTAATAAACCGCGATTTTGGCAACATGAATCGTACGATCGCATTGTTCGCGACGTCGAAGAACTGGTGCGATTCCGGAAGTATATCGCGGACAATGCATCGAAGGCAAATCTCATGCCGGGGCAATACCATTACTACGCGGCCGATTGGCTCGACCAGTTCGCGCCGCGAACGTAGCTCGACTCTCTGAGTCGAGTTCGATAATGCCCGACTCAGAGAGTCAAGCTACGAGTAACACCAATGTCATCGAATCCAATGAACAAAATTATTCCTTCGCCCCTATTCCTCTGCCTGATCCTTGTCACATCCGCAACGGCTTTCGCCGCCCCTCCCGAAGCACGCTTTCCAGACAAACACGAGGCGTTCCTCAAAACACACTGCTTCGACTGTCACGACACCAAGACGCAGGAGGGCAAAGTTGATTTGGAACGACTGCCGTTCCGTATCACCACGCTTGAACAGGCGGAGCTGTGGCAAAAGGTTCTTAACGCACTCAATGCGGGCGAAATGCCGCCGGAGGGTTCTGAACAACGTGGCAACGCCGAGAAGGCGGACTTCCTTGATGACCTGGCTGGGACCATGGTCACTGCGCGCAAGTTGCTTTCGGACTCGGGCGGCAGGATCACCATGCGACGGCTCAACCGTCGTGAGTACCGCAACACCATCGAATATTTGACCGGCGTCAAAGTGGATGTCGCTTCACTGCCGACCGATGGCGGATCGGGTACGTTTGATACCGTCGGTTCCTCGCAATTCATCTCCAGTGATCAGATCGAACAGTATTTGAAGCTGGGACACCGGGCCATCGATGAAGCCTTCGAGCGGCAGGCGACTGAGAAGCAACCGTCCCGGGTCTTCCGCGTCGAGCCGGAAAAGACGGTCAACGTAAAGAACGTGGAGATCATCAAGAGATTGGAAGACACCTATAAGGAGAAATGGCTCCCCTGGAAAGAAGGGGTCGACAAGGCAGCCGAAGCTGCTGAGAACCAGGAAATTGTGGCCGCCCTTCGTAAGAAGCACGCGGATTATGATTCCAATCCTGTTCTCAAGTATCAAAAGGCTGGCCTTCTGAAAGGAGCACCCGACCCTCGCGACTATGGCGGCAGCGATCCAATCAATGCCATTGCCGCCTTGTAC
>CAYZYB010001368.1:0-1830 GCA_964481505.1 uncultured Planctomycetaceae bacterium
TTCCTGAATTCTAGGGAGCCATCGCTATTTCTGCACGATTGATTGGACCGCGAAAAACGTTGCAATCTCTCGGTTGGCCCAGGATTCTTCGTCGGCCTGTCGTGTAAATTAGCTCCAACGTTCAACGCCGTGACCTTGCGTTGCCATGTCCGCCGATGTTTTTAGAGTCCGTGGGATCCCGGGCGCGGCGTTGCGCGAGAATCTCGTTGGCGTGACTGTCTGCGCGAATTCGAGTGCCTCACTGCGGGTGTGGTAGCAAATTGTTGCCTTTGAAATGAGTGGTCGGGGTTGGACTGAGCTTGCGACGGAACCCCGGGAGTTTTGCATGCGTGTCGCTCTAACGCCGACCATCCGCTCCAGCTTCGCAACTTTCTGTGACCACACCCTTCGCTGTCAGGGTTTCTGTCGTGATTTTGCGATCAGCGAACGGTTGTTAAAGTGTTGCTTCGACAATTGAATTTCGTCGCAGTTTAACGGAAAGAGCTATGACCATGGTTGCTCGGTTTTTATGCCTCACGGCCGGTTTGCTTTTGGGGTCGCTTCTTAATTCGTCCAATGCGGTCGCTCAGAATGACAGCCCGACGCCGGAGAACGTGGCGTCAGCGAAGCCATCACAATCACCGGAGGCAGCGTTGAAACGTTTCGTCGCTGAGTGCGTCACGATCACACCGGGAGAAGGGAAATTTTCCAGGAAGTTTTCGATCGGCAGCCGCAAGCTTGCAAAGTACGAGTTGCCGATTCAGGAAACTGCCATTGCTATGGACTTTCGGATTTCGAAGTATGAGACCACGCAGGAACTCTATCAGGCCGTGATGGGAGCGAATCCCAGTCGCTGGAAGGGGCTGCGGAATTCTGTTGAGAATATTCGGTATGCCGATGCAGAACGATTCTGCCTGAAACTCACTGCACTGCTGCGCAGCAAAGATCTGATCAGGAAGAACGATATCGTTCGTCTGCCGACGTACATCGAATGGGAATATTGTTGCCGCTCCGGGACGGACACACGGTACAGCTTTGGCGACGACGCGGGCACGAACTCCGCGACAGAAATTCTTGACACTTATGCGTGGCATACCGGCAATGCCGCCGGAAACGATCCCGCCGTTGGCATTCTGAAACCGAACCAGTGGGGCCTGTATGACATGCACGGCTACCTGTCAGAGTTCGTTTCCGAAGGGCCATTGTCTTTGACGAAAGAGGCCGACGAAAAGTGCCTGATTCGTGGCGGATCGTGGAAAGATGAGCATCCGAGGCTTTCCTCATCCGCCTATTTCACGATTCCGGCCGATTTCAGGGATGATGCGGTCGGGTTTCGTTGTGTGATTGCCGAGAAACCATTGGCAAAGAAACAGGCTGCGAAGTAGCCAACCACTGTCGGTTCGGATATCCTCGTCAGCTTATCAGGGAGCAGATCGCTCTCTATCTATTAATAACACCGAGACTGACGTGTAGAGTTTCAGTCTCAAGGCAACGGACCGGATCGCCCCGATTGGTTGGTGCGACCAAACAGGACTTTGGAAATGACGACGGACGAACAACAACCTCAGGGCAATCCTGAGCCGCAGGCGAACGACCAAACAGCTCCGGAAGTAAACACCCCAGACGCTCCGGCAAAAACGGCGCCGCCTGCTGACGCTGCACCTGCAACACCCGCTGCCGTTCCTCCGGTCACGGCGCCGCCTGTGGCTGAACCGTCTGCTCCGACGCCGTCTGTTGCTGAGACTCTGGCTGCAACAGCACCCGCGGCGGAAGCACCAGCACCAGCACCAGCACCAGCACCAGCACCAGCACCAGCACCACCCGCACCCGCACCCGCACCGACTCCGACAC
>CAYZYB010001369.1:0-1827 GCA_964481505.1 uncultured Planctomycetaceae bacterium
ACATTATCTGGGGTATGGGCTTCGTCATCATTGCGTGGGTTACGTGGTTCCGAGCTCCGGCTGATAATCGTTCGCTACTGCTACCTGTGCTGATGACGATCTGGGGTGTGCGTTTGAGTGTTCACCTTGGCACTCGGAACATCGGCAAGCCGGAGGACTTTCGCTATGCCGCGATGCGACAAAAGCACGGTGATCGTTTTTGGCTCGTCAGTTTGTACACAGTTTACTTACTTCAGGGAGCAATCATGTGGGTTGTTGCCCTGCCCGTTCAGATGTCCGCGGTCGCGCCAATTCGAACTCACTGGCTGGCCATTCTTGGCGGCGGCCTGTGGTTTATCGGACTGTTTTTTGAGACTGTGGGTGATCTCCAACTGACGAAATTCCGCGCGAACCCTGAAAATTCAGGAAAAGTTCTGAATCACGGATTGTGGCGATATACGCGTCATCCCAACTATTTTGGTGACTTTTGCGTTTGGTGGGGCGTGTTTTTGATGGCCGTCAGCTGCGGTGGGCCCGTTTGGACGATGGTCGGACCGGCGGTAATGTCTATATTCCTGTTGAAGATTTCCGGAGTCACGATGTTGGAGAATTCGTTGGTCAGGAAACGGCCAGCATATGTCGAGTACATTCGTGAAACCAATGCGTTTTTCCCGGGACGCGTTCGGAAGCCAAGTTTGGCCGATTGATCAATGGTGGACCGCCGATTGGGAGTTGGCGATTAAAACGATCTGAATTTCGCGGTGTTACATGGTCTCTGGGTTTCCTCGACGCTCGCAGCCCAACAAGAATTCACGATGACAACCTCCGACAATAGTTCTACAGCATCCATTGACGTCTCTCTGTTCTACATAGAACACGACTCCTTCGAAACGGCTGATGATGATCAGATGCTGTACTTCGATGGGGCAGAAAGCATTTACGCTGCCCGTTCCGAAACCGCTGCTATGGAATTGGACAGTTGTGGTGACTTCGAGTTGCTGACAGATTTGCCGCTACTGTCACCAACTGGCGAAACCTTCCTGTTTCGCAAGATGAATTATCTGAAGTACCAGGCAGAACAGGCACGGGTGAAACTTCAGAAACGGAAGTCAAAGAAAGTCACTCAGCAATTTGAACAGTTTGTTGCAGATGCCGAGGCTGTTCGCAATCACATCGCAGAATGCAATCTGCGGCTGGTGATTTCCATTTCTCGAAAGTTCTCCACGTCATCTTACGATTTTGACGAGCTGATGAGCGAGGGGAATGAGATTCTGCTGAAGGCGATTAACAAATTCGACTTCTCACGGGGCTTTCGCTTCAGCACCTACGCAACTCATTCTGTGCAGCGACACTTTTATCGCTACACACAGCGGCGGCAGAAACGTAATACGGTTGAGGTTCGAACGTCGGACGAAATGCTGAGCGAGCTTGCTTCCAGTGAGGCGGACGAGTTGATCGAGCAGTGGATTCGTGAAGAACAGAGAATGACTGTGCTGATTGCTCGCATGGCCGAACGTCTCGATGAACGAGAGCGTTTGGTAATCACCGGGCGATTTGGCCTGGACGACGATGGCCAAACAAAAACACTGCGAGAAGTTGCTGCCGATCTGGGTTTATCCAAAGAACGGGTGAGGCAACTTCAGATGGCAGCTGTCGGCAAGTTACGAGACTTCTTCGACGAACTGAATTCCGATTTTGCCGGCGTTCATAGAACATCCGAACTGGTGCGACTGGGATTTGCAGATGACTGATTCCATCGACAACAGCGAAAATAACGTCGGACCCGATGTGGCGTTCCAGCCAGGTCTGTGGATGCGTCGAGTTCTTGCGTTTGCTGCGGTATACAAC
>CAYZYB010001370.1:0-1826 GCA_964481505.1 uncultured Planctomycetaceae bacterium
ACCTGGACCAGCGTACCGATGATGGCTCGAACCATGTTGTAGAGGAAGCCGTCGGCCGTGATTTCGAAACAGATCAAAGGCGACAGCGGCGCCTGATGCGGTCTGGCATCCGTTGGTAACCAGTCGTGATCGGCGGTCCACATCGGCCAGTGTGGAACTCTTTCCAGTGTTGCTTTCATGATGGTGCGAACACTCGTGGCCTTGTTCGGGTAGTTTGTTTCGAAACAGCGAAAATCGTGCGTGCCAAGCAAATGAGGCAAAGCGGCCTGCATCGCCGGGACATTCAGTTCTGTGCGGTGACGGTAGACCTGATGTTGCAAGAACGGAGGCAGGACGGCCCCATCAAAAATCAGATAGCGATAGCGTTTGCGGATTGCAGAAAAAGTGGCGTGGAAGTCGGTGGAAACTTCCTGCGACTTCACGATCGCGACATCGGGAGGCAGAAAACGCTGAATACCGCGCCGAAACTGGGCCGCCGCAATTCTCGATTCTGTTTGAAAACAGGCCACCTGCCCTAGCGCATGCACGCCGGAATCTGTTCGACTGGCGCATAAGACTCGCGTGTGTTTCCCCGTCAGTTTCTGCAAAGCAGTTTCGACGGCTTCCTGAACCGTTGGTGCGTCGGGCTGAATCTGCCAGCCACAGTAACGTGTGCCCTGATACGACACGATCAACATGATGTTACGAGGCATAGTTCGCAGTCGTCATTTCTTTGCAGACGTTCACGCGAAAGCAGCGCGAAATTAAGGCTAACCGAGTCCTTTCGCGTTTCTGCAATCTATTCGGCAGGAACTTCGCTGTCTCCAGGTTCGCCGTCTTCCGAAGATTCTTCGGCCGATTCCTCAACGGGCAACGACTTCTGAATCCGAAAGGCATAGACGGCGTAGCTTCGTTCACCGAGGTGCCAGGGCCAGGGATCGATGGTATGCACAGATTCCGGGCCGCCGGGAAGACGAGTTAACAAATTCAGATCAGCCAGCATCAGGGCGGGGTTCGTGCCACTGAAGAAGTTTCCGTCATTGACCAGATTTCGGACGAGCGCGGGTGTTGTTTCGATCGTCGCAGTTTTCAGTTCTTCCGACGTGTCTGACGAAACGACGTCGCTGACGAAGACAGCAACACCGCCAGGTCGCACCATGCTTAAAAGGCGTCGCAGGTGCCCCATGCGGAGTGCCTTTACACCATGCCCAAACATTTGTTCTTCGGCTGCCACCAGCGATCCGAACGTGTGTACGATCTGGCTGAACGTGCAGAGGGAAACGACGATGTCTGCAGGAGGAACATCGGGAACGCCGTCTTCAGACGTCAGTGCCTGCAGAACCTTTAGACTGTGCTCTCGGTTGTCAGCATCTGCTCGAAAATCACGAGTCGTCAGCGAAAGCAATGGTTCGGCGATGTCGGCTGGCGCCACGATTTCGCATTGGTCGGCGATTCCAGCTCGTTCGACAGCGGCTGTCACGGCTGCCGCATCCAGGTCGACAAGATGAATCTTGTCGATTCGTTCTGCGAGAGTCTTGAGATCGACGTCGAGGCAATTTCCGGCACCCAGCAAAATGATCGACGAACACTTTTCGTCGGCTGTTTCCGTGAGGTCGCGGACGGAAGCTTCGATCAGCTTCATCACCTGTTCGCGGTGGTTCTGATAAGAATCCTTCAGGCCGGCCGTTTCGCGGTTTCGTTTCAGGTTTTCGTTGAGGAAGTCCTGTCGCACTGCATCAATTCCGTTTGTTGGTAGGTATTCGTTTTTACCGGTGATCCGCTTCCGATGTCTATTGACGCTGCATTAAAGCGAACTGCCGACGGTTTTTCTGCCATCATTCGCAGAT
>CAYZYB010001371.1:0-1826 GCA_964481505.1 uncultured Planctomycetaceae bacterium
AATCTGCACATCGTAATGTCGCATCTGCAGAAAACGTCGCCCGGATTCGCGCACAGCGGCGAAGGCTTCCGGCAAAAGATCGTCCAGGGTTTCTCCAGCACGAAGCCGTTCACGAAACAGATCTGTCGTTTGCATCAGTTCTTCATCGGTCTTCTTTTGCCATTCCGGCTCCAAAGAATTGATGCGCTCCAACGTCGAGTCCGGCAGAACAGAAGTGTTGCCCTGCTTGTCCTGGACGAAACCAAACTTCTTGATTTTGTTTTCGTTCGACGAACCAAACACAGACGTGATGCCGCGTTCCAGTTTGCCGGTGACCGATGTGAACGCGTCGCCGATTTTTTCAAGAAACTCCATGACTGGATTCTGTCTCCAACGTTTCGAGCGTTTTAGCTCGCGAATTGTTTGAGCGGTGTCCCGCGTGACTATTTTGAGTGGTTTTGAAAACCGATCGCGCTTCTGCGCAACTTCAGCAGTTCCCAATCGTCACTATTCTATTCAGACTGCCGAATTGACCGTCTGCAGGCCCTTCAACGGAGCCGTCGATTTTCCGTAAGTTCAATTCAGGCAAGTGTATAGGATCGAATGAAACACGGTCAATGTCGCGTCTCAGAGCGTTTTAAGGCAATTCGCGTTCCAGGACGCACGTTGCGACGGCTTCAAAGCCAAATTCCGGCGATTCTGTGATGCCTCGAACAGCCAGAAGCTGGATGTCGCGTCGCTATGGGAGTTCGATGAATTGAGCGAAATGTCAGACAGTTTTGTTGCAGCTCGCTGCGAATTTCTGATTCCTGTAGACGGAATTCGATCCCCCTGAATCAGCCCGCGATCGTGCACTCAATTGCAGAGATACGCCACGCTACGGCGGCTACTTCGTAAACCGGTCGATAACGATCACACCGGTGCCGAGGAATTCGTTCATTCGTGGCAGGAGGTCGCATGCTTCGTTCAGAGTGACAGTTCGGTCGATCAGTTTCTGCGGCTCAAGCGAACCATCGACAATCATCTTCAACATCACAGCATAATCGATCGGTGGCATGCCATGACTGCCCAGGATTTCCAGTTCACGACCAATGACAGCGGACATGGGAATCGGTGGATCAGTGTCATCGCCGAGCGTTAAACCAATCTGGATATGCCGCCCACGCTTGCGGAGGCAGTTGATCGAATCGAAGCACGTCCTGCGACTTCCCAGCGCGTCGATCGAAACCGACGCGCCGCCATTTGTGACGTCACGTATTGCAACCACCACGTCGGGTGTGTCTGCTGCGTTAATTACAACATCGGCCCCGCATGCCTTCGCCGACTTCAGTCGTTCGTCATTCAAGTCGATCCCGATCACACGTGCGCCCATCGCAGACGCAATCATCACCGCAGAAAGTCCAACACCGCCGCAACCATGAACGACAACGCAATCCGCCGCGGTGACTCGCCCCTGATGCACGACAGCTCGAAACGACGTCGCGAATCGGCATCCCAAACTTGCGGCGGTCACGAAGTCGATACTGTCCGGTAATGTCACAAGATTCATATCGGCATGACGAATTTCGACGAACTCCGCAAAGGCGCCCCATTGAGTAAATCCAGGTTGCGTATACCGGTCGCAGATATGCTCGCAGCCAGCTTTGCACTGCTCACATGAGCCACAGCCGCAACAAAATGGCACGGTAATTCGCTGGCCGATTTCCCATTTTTCAACATCGCTGCCAACGTCGATGACGATGCCGGACAACTCATGCCCAGGGACATGTGGGAGTTGAACGTCACTGTCATGCCCCATCCATCCGTGCCAGTCACTGCGACAGATGCCGCACGCTTCAACTTTGATG
>CAYZYB010001372.1:0-1825 GCA_964481505.1 uncultured Planctomycetaceae bacterium
CGCCATTGCAGCCAATCTGCGGCATTCGCGGAAACGCTTAGCACAAGGCAGGCAGCGATAGAATAAGCAACTGTTCGACGTGACATTTCAATTCTCAATTAGGCGGAGAAGCGTATTAAAACAACAGCAGAGCAAAGTCACTGGGGCCAAAACGTTCCGTGGGCACTTACGTTTTAGGGGCCCTCTGGATGGGATGTACGTTGGACAAGTGTCGCCTAAGCCAGTCTGCAGTCAAGTGATGCTGTAATGAGCAAGGCGTCGCCACAAGCAGCACTGGGGAACACGGTGAGCAGCGCATGGCCATATCCAGCGGCAAACACCAGAATCAGCTTGTAAACGCAAGTTAGCAACTTTATCTGCAACACACGCAGAACTGTGCCTATCATGCAGGAGAAGTGCACAGAAATGCCTCATTGGCAACTGATGTGAGGTCGGAAACAGAAAACTTTAGGTTCTTGTTTTTTTCCTGCAGATCATCCATTAGCTAACGGTTTTTTTTCCCCGATCACGTTGTAAGAATGGTCACGCGAATGTTGATACGATAGCCGTATCACCCCAAAGAAGAGTCCCGTTAAGCCAAGAGAACTCGACCCGCAAATTCTTTCATCTGTCATATCGCCCCCGGAGCCCACGAATGTCCGTTGCTGACCCACCGCAAACTCCTGAAGACCGCCACAAGGAATCGGTCGACACAGTTGTCATTCGTTTTTGCGGTGACAGCGGTGACGGAATGCAGCTCGCTGGAACACAATTCACAAACGTCTCGGCGGTCTTTGGAAACGACGTCAGCACGCTTCCTGACTTCCCCGCTGAAATTCGCGCACCAGCCGGAACCATCGCCGGCGTCAGCGGTTTTCAGATTTGCTTCTCCAGCCAGGACATCTACACTCCCGGCGATGAAGTCGACACGCTGGTGGCGATGAATCCAGCGGCTCTGAAGTCAAACATCGAAGACCTCAAACGTGGCGGCACGCTAATCGTCAACGAAGACGCCTTTGAGAAATCAAACCTGGGCAAGGCGGGTTACGAATCAAACCCACTGGACGGCGACGAAGCTCTGGCAGCCTTTCGAGTTCACAAAGTTCCGATGACTCGACTGACGCGTGATGCCGTCGAAGGTCTCGGCCTGTCTCAGCGAGAAGCAGACCGCTGCAAGAACTTCTTCGCACTCGGGCTCGTGTATTGGCTATACGATCGAGATCCCAAGCCAACGCTTGATTGGGTCGAAGCGAAATTCGGCAAGAAGCCCAACATCGCTGAAGCGAACGTAAGAGCTCTCAAGGGCGGATCGAATTTTGGCTTTTCAACAGAAGCATTCACCGTTCACTACGAAGTCCCCCCGGCCAAACTGGCTCCCGGTAAGTACCGAAAGATCACCGGTAACGAAGCACTGGCGATGGGGATGGCAACGGCGACTCGCCTCAGCAATGCCGACCTGGTGTTTTCCGGATACCCGATTACGCCTGCCAGCGACATTCTGCACGAACTTTCGAAGCTGAAACACTTTGGCGTCTCGACCTTTCAGGCAGAAGACGAAATCGCCGCAATGTCCTCGACCTGCGGTGCCGCCTTTGGCGGAGCTCTGGCTGTTACGGCCAGCAGCGGTCCTGGCATTTGCCTGAAAGGCGAAGCCATGGGACTTGGCATGATCACCGAATTGCCAATGGTAGTGATCGACGTCCAGCGCGGCGGTCCCAGCACAGGGCTTCCTACCAAGACAGAACAATCTGACTTGCTGCTGGCATTGTTTGGACGCAACGGCGAATCACCGATGCCCATTGTGGCTCCGCAAACCCCTGGCGACTGCTTCTGGGCAATCCAGGAC
>CAYZYB010001373.1:0-1819 GCA_964481505.1 uncultured Planctomycetaceae bacterium
GTCATAACACACCTTTTGACAGCCAAGCCAAGGAACTTGTGGCGAAATTCGACTTAGACTGTCGACCGTTTACTCTGTGTTTTGCGGGCTATTAGCTTCGATTAGTGCCTTTCGACTAAAGCCTTTAGTCGAAATCCTACTTTCAGTAGGGTAGAGATGGGGGGTGGGCGCTTTCAGCTCCCCCATCACACTCCCCCATTCTTTACAGAATGATGAGCGCAAGTATTCCGCGACACTGGAACTCTGGATGCGAACCATGCCCGCAAACTGCTGGGTGTTGTTCTCGACCAGCGATCGCAATGCGCCACACGGCTCGTATGTGACGGCGAGACCACGACACAGCGGGCCCAATGAGGTGTCCTAAAAACAGCACAGTTGCGAGGTTGCTAAATGTCGTGACATCAGTACGCCGACACGTTGCATATTTGTGGACGACTGTATTTGTGGACGACTGTGTCACGACTCAGAACCTGCCAGAGATCGAGAATACTCATCGATACTTGTGGAAGTATGAGGGGAACTCACGAGTACGCAGTCCAGACGGTCGCTGAGGCCATTCTGACCATTCGCCACCGTGGCGATTCTTTAGCGTGAGTTTCCTGCCTTTGTATGTCGGATGCCCGCCGAGTTGTTTGCAGAAGAATGCGACTCCGCGCTCCTTGCACAGTTCGTGCAGTTCAATCGCCCATTCGACTTCGAAAGGGCGGACAAGGTGTTTGGTCCCGCTTTCGCCGCCGACAATGACCCAGTCAATGCCCGTCAGATCAAGGCCGCCAGCGACTGAAGACCAGAGTGGCTCCAGCGATAGTCCGCGGACTGAAGCGTCCACATTACGCAGTTGGTCAACGCGTCCGATCTGCTTGGTCGATGTTACGGTCGTCATCGCGCACACGTTCTCTGGCAGCCCGCCAAGGGTCTGCGCGAATTCCTGCATCCGATCCGGCCGTTTCGTCAGCCAGAGCCAGATATGCCTTCGTCCAGCCTCGGAGTCGACCGCGGCAAACTCCCGGCGTAAAAACGGAAAGTCCTTCTTGCGCGTCAAAGCGTCTCCCATGTCGGACAGGAATATCAGGCGAGGAAGATTGTCCAGCCATGGACTTCCTGGCTTCTTTTCCTTCCCCGTGCCAGCCAACTGTTCGAGCCGTGGCGTTCCAATGAGATCCGGAAGCTTCGCGATCTTTGCGAGTCGACCCGGATACTGCGTGATCTGTTCAAAGTTTGGTGCATAGCCGGGGTGAGCCCGCTTCGTCGGATTGGCGACACTGAAAGCCTTGTGCATGTGCTGGGTTGCTGCGTAACAGGTCACGCTGCGGTTGATAATGTCCTCAGTACTCCTGGAAATTTGCTTTGCGATCCGGGCTGCTGCTTTCTCGTTGTGCTGCGACGCCAGTTGCCTTGTCACTCGGCTTCGGATTTCTTGCTCAGCGGCCTTCCGCAGGTGGTAAAGGTTGGTTGTCGTAATCTTGTTAACGTGGCCATCACCAAGCGTTGGTTTATGCTGGCGAAGTTCCAGTTCAGCTTCAGAGCCTTGCCATTCCTCCACACGAGACCATGCAATTTCTAACAGGTCCGCAAACATGCGTTGCGCCTCCCCGCGTTTCCACTTGAGCCGCCCATCGCTGAGCAATATCGTGTCTATCTCGCGAAGAATTGCGGCAGGCTTCGGAAACAGCTCACATCCTCCACAGCCCATGATTGGGTTTACCGTGGAATCACACCATTGAATTTTCGTTACGTTCGCCATGCCAGCGTTGTCCCCGATGCAGTGTTATCGATAACAGAAAAGTGCCCCGAATACGGATCCAGACTGAGAGGGGCC
>CAYZYB010001374.1:0-1817 GCA_964481505.1 uncultured Planctomycetaceae bacterium
GTATATCCGTATGGAATAGCCAGCCCAGCCAACAGGTTCTATCAACCGCAGATAGGCCAGCGGGCGTGTGTCGATGCGGTAGCGAGAACCATCAACATCACGGGCGCTCCAGGGAAATTCATACAGCAGATTGACGCTAATCGCATAGAAACCCTCGGGAACACTCGGCATAGCAACCTCTTCAGCCTGCCTGAATGGCCATGGGACAAGGCACTTGACTTCCAGATCGAATGGGTTGTAGAAGTTGTAGAATGCGAGGTGAACGGGCACGTCGGTACTGTGCTCGTTCGCCCAAGTTTCTGCGAAAAACAGATCCTGACCCCAATCAATGTTGCTGTTCAGCAAATGTTCCGGTCCGTTTTTCGATCCGCCAACGGCCTCGTTAAAATATGACACATTGTGGGGAAAACAGAATAAGCTGCTGAGAATTGTGGCGGTCAGCAGCATCAGCACAAAACGGCCCAGCCAATTGGGCCGAAGGAACCCCGGGGAAGTGGTTCCTGAAAGAAACTGCCCAAGTTGGCTTACCCAGATGAATACAAACGGCAGGCAGGGAAGAGCGTATCGAGAATGATGACTGAATCCCGATTTCATACTCACAACGGCAAAAATGACCATGGCCGGTCCGAGTAAAACGACGGAATCCCTAAAAGCTAGAGTCGGCCGCCATGACGTGAATCGACAGATCAATGCCAACCCGATCAGCCCCAATGTCCCCAACGGCATTTTGACCAAAAGCGCGTACGCATAGTAGTACCACCAGCCCTTTTCCTTGTAACGTCCCCTCAGGTATGACGGTCGACTGAAGTCCTCAAAGTCGCGTTGTTGTAAATCGATTCCAATGATGTAGTTGGCAGGGAACGGAACGGGGATTTGTTCAAGTAGCGTATTTTCAAATCGATTTCCCCCATCACTCTGGTCAATTGCTTCGCCGCCGAAGAGTTCACTCACGAAACGAAAGTCCTTTAGCTGGGTGAAACTACCTTCGCAAAGGTAGCCCATGTTTAACACGTAAATCCCCACCGCCATACGAAGTACAAGCATGCCAGCTTCGCTTTTCCACTGCCGCGAAGTCATTGACCGGCGTTCAGGCCATCGGTACACCAGCCAGATAAGCGGCCACAGCGGGTAGAACAGGATCATGGTCGTCTTGGAGAGTTCTGCAAGGCCCAGGATCAGTCCAGTAAACAGAGTCTGTGACCACGTCGGCTTTCTCAGCCAATTCCAAAACGTGTAACACGCCGCTAGTCCTAAAGCGGTAGCGTGTGCATCTGGCGCAATAAGTGAGGCGTGCCCGAGAATGAATGGTGAGAAGCACCAAAGCAACGCTGCAATCAACCCAGAACGAGCACCGAACAATTCTCGAGCCCACCTAAAGCACACCCAAGCGCCAAGTAAGCTAAACGGAACGCACATCCACCGAGCAAACATCAGCATCCGGGCTGTGCTCGCAGCGTTAGCCCGTACGAAATCTTCGCCCATAGCAAAAACCGGACGAGCACCAATCTGATCAGAATATTTAGACCAATCCTCTTCATAACCAGTCAGGGCCACGGGAATAACGGCCGTCTGACGCACCAGCGGCGGGTTCACCCGATAAAGCTCGTGCCGACCAGTGTCCCAATGGCTCAGACCTGCAACAAGATGGCTAGATTCATTTAATGTCGGGCTCTTATGCAAAAACACGCACGGAAGCAGCCACGCATGTACGAGGAGAAGAGTCGTGAGGCAGCAGGAAATTCGAGCCATTGGTAATGTTCTTGAACTAACGAATCTAACAGCTTCACCGAGAGGATGTCCGCTGAATAGTTGAAAAG
>CAYZYB010001375.1:0-1816 GCA_964481505.1 uncultured Planctomycetaceae bacterium
GTCCTGAACAACAAAAAGATCAAAGCGGCCTATCCCAACATCGCATTCACAAAGAATCCGTGGGGAAAGGCAGCGATGGGATGCAGTTCCGGAGGAGCTGCGGCGCTGACGATGGGATGGTTTCGGCCCGATTTGTTTCGCCGCTTGATCACGTATTCCGGAACGTTTGTCGATCAGCAGGATCACGACGCGGCAGAAGAGCAGACCTATCCTCTGGGGGCCTGGGAATATCATTCGAGCATGAAACTGATTGAATCGTCAGAAAAAAAACCGCTGCGGATATTCACTCACGTATCAGAACACGACAACAGAGCGAATGACCCGGAAGACACTTACCACAATTGGGTGACGGCTAACAAACGCACGGCAGCAGCTTTGAAAGCCAGGGGCTACAACTATCGCTTTCTCTTTAGCAAAGCCACGCGGCATTGTGATGGGAAGGTGTTCGAGCAAACGTTGGCGGACACGCTTGTGTGGATGTGGCGAGGGTATCAGCCAGAGTAGTGCGCCCACAATCGGCCCTGCAGCTGTCGTTAAAGCGTCTTACGATTCGGTGCGTGTCATTGTGTATCCAGCAATAGCGAAAGAGACGACATACGCAACCTGCTTGCAGATCCAGTACGTCGTCCGCTGGGACTCGCCATCGGCAAAGACAAAAGCAAGCCCGATGATCTTGAGCACCGCAAGGATGATGAGCACCGCACCGATGAATTGACGAACTGATACCATTCCGCGCTCCGAGTGTGATTTGGCAGGCCAACAGTTTGATCACGCATCGATATCGTCTGCAAAGCTCGCGTCTTCCATGATCACTTTGTATCGCTCAGACGCTTCTTTGCCGAGTAACTGACTGAATGTCTGGTCGGCATCGAGTTGGCTTTCAATATCGACTCGCAACAGCACGCGAGCTTTCGGGTTCAGCGTGGTATCTCGCAGTTGGGCGGCGTTCATTTCTCCCAGCCCCTTGAAGCGAAGAACAGTTGCCGTGCGGCTTTCCGGCAAGGCGGCAAGAATCTCTTCTTTCTCTGCGTCAGTTTGAGCGTACTCTGTCTTTTTGCCGATCTCCACGCGGAACAACGGCGGCTGTGCGATGAATAGCTTTCCCTGGCGAATCAATTCCGGCATGTGGCGGAAGAAAAACGTCAGCAGCAATGTCGAAATATGATAGCCGTCGCTGTCGGCATCCATCAGAAGAATAATTCGCCCGTATCGCAGGCGATGGATGTCGAAGTTCGGCCCCACTCCTGTTCCCAGCGTTTCGACGAGATCATTGATTTCCTGATTCTTCAGAATCCTGCCGAGAGCCAGAGATTCCGTATTGAGGATCTTTCCCTTCAACGGCAGCACGGCCTGAGTCTTTGAATTGCGTCCCATCACGGCGGTACCGCCAGCAGACTCTCCTTCGACGATGAACACTTCGGATTCGTCAGAGCTTCTGCTTTGGCAATCTACAAGTTTGCCCGGCAGGTTTGTTCGTTTGGAAGCAACGTTTTTGCGTTTCACTTCTTTAACGGCATCACGACTCGCCAGACGAGCCCGCGCGGCGAGTACGATGCGACCAAGAATTCCATCCGCCAGCGAAGGGTTATTGTTCAACCAGTTTTCAACCGCCGGTCGCACCAGACCGTCGATGTGCGACGTGAGTTCTGGATTGTTGAGTCGCTCTTTGGTTTGCCCCTGAAACATCGGGTCCCCGTGAAACACCGACAGTATGGCGACGACGCCTTCTCGAATATCGTCGGTCGTAATCGTAATTCCGCGAGGCTTGAAGTTGTGCACATCGATGTAGTTGCGCACCGCTTTGGTGATTCCGGCC
>CAYZYB010001376.1:0-1812 GCA_964481505.1 uncultured Planctomycetaceae bacterium
GTATGTGCAGGAAACTCTGGACGATGAGCCACGAGTTCTGATCGATCCCAATACCTGGTCGAAAGATGGCACCATTGCATTGGCAGGAACGCAATGCAGCGACGACGGCAAATACTGTGCGTACGGAATTCAGGACGGTGGTTCCGATTGGCGGACGTGGAAGATTCTGGAAATCGAATCCGGAAAGCTACTGGAAGATGAACTGAACTGGATCAAATTCAGCAGCGTTGCATGGACTCCGGACAGCAAAGGCTTCTTCTATTCTCGCTATAACGAACCGAAAGAAGGGGCGGAGTTTCAGTCTCTGAATCTGAATCAGAAGGTGTTTTACCACCGAGTCGGGACGGCTCAGGGGGAAGACGAATTGATCTACGAACGCCCCGACGAACCCGAATGGGGTTTCGGTGCGGACGTCTCCGAAGATGGTAAGTATTTGGTGCTGACGGTTTGGAAAGGTACCGATGATCGCTATCGCGTTGTCGTTAAAGATCTGAAGACGCCTGATGCGAAACCGTTCATGCTGATCGACAATTTCGATTACATGTACGCATTTATGGGCAACGATGATGACACGTTGATGTTCCAGACGGATCTTGATGCGCCACTTGGTCGCGTCATCGCGATCGACCTGAAAAAGCCGGACATGAACAACTGGACTGAAGTTGTGGCCGAAACAAAGAACGCCATGACAGCGGCCAGTATCGTCGGTGAAAAGATCGTGGGTCGGTATCTAAAGGACGCGCGCACTCAGGTGTTGTGGTACGACATGGCTGGGAAATTCATTCGCGAAGTCGACTTCCCCGGTATCGGCACGGCGTCCGGTTTCGGTGGCAAGCGAGAGCACAAAGAAACCTTCTATAGTTTCAGCAGCTTCGCCGTGCCACCGAGTACCTATCGCTACGACATCGAAACGGGTGAAAGCACGTTGCTGCGTCGAGCAGATGTGAAATTTAATCCAGACGACTACGAAACGAAGCAAATTTTCTACACCAGCAAAGACGGTACGAAAGTTCCGATGTTCATTTGCCACCGCAAGGGCGTGGAATTGAACGGCAACAACCCGACTCTGTTGTATGGTTACGGTGGGTTTAACATTTCGCTGCCTCCGGGCTTTAGCGTAAGCCGACTGGCGTGGATGGAAATGGGGGGTGTATTCGCTTTGGCCAACCTTCGTGGTGGCGGAGAGTATGGCAAGACATGGCACAAAGCCGGCACCAAACTGAAGAAGCAAAACGTGTTCGACGACTTCATCGCAGCCGCCGAATGGCTGATCGACAACAAGTACACGAAACCAAAGAAACTCGCCATCCAGGGCGGCAGCAATGGCGGACTGCTGGTCGGTGCCTGTATGACGCAGCGACCCGATTTATACGGCGCCTGCTTACCAGCTGTTGGTGTGATGGACATGCTGCGATTCCATCAGTTCACCGCCGGCCGATTTTGGGTCGACGATTACGGCTGTGCTGACAATCCGGAGGAATTTAAAGCTCTCGTGGCCTATTCACCGTATCACAATTTGGAAGGCGGTACCCAGTACCCAGCCACACTGATCACAACTGCCGATACCGACGATCGCGTTGTTCCAGGCCACAGTTTCAAATTTGCTGCTCAGTTACAGGCGTGCCAATCGGGCACAGCACCAACACTGATCCGCATCGAAACTCGAGCGGGACACGGTGCTGGCAAGCCAACATCGAAGAAGATCGAAGAAGTGGCCGACCAATGGGCGTTCCTTGCAAAGAACCTTCGGCTGGACGTCACAAAGTAGGTCAGGCTTTCGCCTGACAATGAGCATCCGCGTTGTGCGAGGTC
>CAYZYB010001377.1:0-1811 GCA_964481505.1 uncultured Planctomycetaceae bacterium
GTCCTTATCAATGTGGAATGCCTTAGACCAAAACTCAAAGGCCTGTTCGAACTCGCCCTGCACGGCTCGTGTGTGACCGGCAGCGTAGAGTACGCTAGCCTTGTGCGGGCGCAATCGAATCGCCTGGTCAATCAATCGATTTTCATCTTCAGCGGACATCCCCTTCAAAAAACCGAGTTCTGCCAGTATGAGATAATTCTCTGCTCTTAACGGTTGTCCCTGCAGTGAGCGTTCTGCAATCAGAAGTGACCGATAAAGATCTGCGACCGGGCTCCCAAAGGCCGTGTGAAGCCATTCTGCGACGTGTCGTGAAGATTCAAAATTTGCATCTTTGACTGTGTCTCTGATTTCCTTGACGGACATCCGGTTCTCTGCCGTCTGCTGATGTTTTGCGAATCGTCGCAGGTACAGCGCCGCCAGGTTGGAGCTGGCTCGGAAGTCCGATGGGTCCGCCTGAACACAGGATTCCAGCTCATGAATCATGCTTTCCAGGCGATCATCGAACGCTTCGGTAGAATTGAATGTCGTGCTGCGTCCGGCGACAACAGACTCCCCTCGGAACGTCAGCCATGCTGCTTCCGAACCAGCGTCGCGCCGCACGACCTCTGAAGACAGGCGGCCGACGGGAACTGCGGATATGACAATGATGAAAGCCCAGACAGTTGCCCACGAAGTCTTTCTTCCTGAGTACACTTTGTTGTGAATCTGGTGAGTTCTGAAGAGGCACGCGATTGCTATCAAACCAAATACTGTGCAGGCCGGGATGTACCAAACGAAATCAACCAGCGAATGCACGAACGTGACAACAACGCATGAAGTCAGAATGATGACTCTGCCACGTGCGTCGCCTTCGCAGTTTCGCCATGCCGAGGTAATCCAGAAGATGCAGACGCCGAGTGCGACGAAGCTGAGTAGCAGTCCTGGCAAACCAGTTTCGATAAGGATTTGCATGTAACTGGATTCGGCGTGTGACATGCGCACCCCGAGATCCTCTTTCATCCAGGTCGGGTAGACTTCTGCATGACTTCCGACACCAGCGCCGACTGGCCAAAAATACCTGGTCGCTGTCAAGAGGGCTCCCCATAGAGCGAGTCGCCCCTCAGAAATCTCCGCCCATGAAGTTGCCTGGGTCAGTGAGTTCCATTTGCTTTCCAGACGAATCGTTCCGAAGATTGCGATCGCAGCCGCAAGGAAAAGAACGACCGGAACGGCCAGACGAAGAATGGCCTTCCACATTTTTCCGACAGAGGCCATCGCTATCAGCACTGCTATCGATAATACGGCAATCCCACCTCGAGAATAAGTCAGCACTCCCGCGAAGAGCACAACGGCGATTGCACCGGCGATAATCTTCTGCAGACTGTCCGTGCTGCGGGAAATGCCAAATCCTCGATTCTTCACGTGCCCCTGAATAACCTCACCCTGGTTGGCTCCACTGCTTTTCCACCACCACACAAGTGGACCGATTCCGAGCGCCAGAAAGTGGGCGAAGTGATTTTGATTCGTGAAAGTTCCTTTTGCCGCGTCTACTGTGTCCCTCAGTGGGTGCTCGATAATCCATAAAAAACGGCCGTTGCCAAAGAACAACTGCCCTAGCCCAATGACTGCCATCAGGACCGTGGCCTGTCCCATGAGACGTAGCATTGCATCGACATCTTTCAACGTCTTCAATCGCTGCAACAGAGTCAGGAAGAATGTACCGTAGGCCAGCAACAGGACGAGCCCGGAACGCGTCAGCGCTGGCGTCATCGATACCGTGGACCATTTTATATTGCGCGGCAGTTGTTGACTGCCGTCCCATACCGTTAGAT
>CAYZYB010001378.1:0-1803 GCA_964481505.1 uncultured Planctomycetaceae bacterium
CTATCGAGATCATCATCGTGTGCGAAAAACCGCGGCTCACCATCTTCATTAATGATATACCAATCATCGGTCAGATAGTCGTAGAGCCATTCTTCACCAGAAGCAAGCTGATGAAGTGGATAGAGTACGTACTGATCGGGAGCGACATTAATTGTGTCGAGCTGCCCGTTTTCGAAGAAGTCGAGCCACACCCGACCACTCACGGTCTGTGCTCTGAGGTTACCAAAGTCAACGCGAGTAAGCTCCTGCTCACCCGACGATCCTCCGGAATCGATCTCTCCAGATTCCGGGTCGTTGTAATAGGCCGTGCCAACGTTTGCGATGAACGTACCGCTTAGCGGCGCGGTCGCTGTGACCGCGTTGCCGTCCCAGCGATAAAGAGCTCCGTCCGGCGTGACGTAGTGCCATCCGCTTTCATCGCTCGTCACCCATTTTTCGTCGAGACCGCCCCAGTTCTGATACAAGTTGCCGGTTGTATAAAGTTCGGGAGCATTCGCCGCCTGCTCGCCCTGTGAACCGCTTTCGACTTCGATGCGAGCACCTTCTGTCCAGCCATCCAGCAGTACCTGGCGTACGGTATAATCCTCGCCTCCGTCGACGGTGAATTGATACCATCCGCCATCATCATCCGTCCCCGCGCCGCCACCGCGACCTCCGGTTTGCGTCGTCTGAACGACGTTGCCAAGTCCATCAAGAAGCTCAACCGTCCAGCCGTTTAACCATGGCTCAAAATCACCACCATTGTCGGAGACGCGTGAAGGCTGCTGATAAAAGATATCATCAATCGTGCCGACAACTTCTCCGGAAAGCGTTCTGCTGGCTCCATCCCATTTCGTGAGTTCACCACTCTCCAGAAGGAAGTACCAACTGCCGTCACTGTTAGAACGGAACCAGTACTCCCCTCCGCCAAACACGTCGAAGTAGGTATTGCCGTTCACGGAATCGAGATCAAGCTCAGCCAACAAGGGATCAGAACGTTTGCCGTCACGATTGATGTCGTTCCAGAGTCGGCCTTCGATGGTTTCGGGCGGACCGGGAGGAGCTTCGTATGTGACTTCAAGAGACGGCCCCAAACCACCAGGACTGTCTTTGCTCAGAAACGCAGCTACTCCGCCAATAGATTCCAGCAGCCAACCAAAATTCGTGGAAGCGTCATCGACCCACGCTTGAACATCATCAATGAGTCCATTGCCGAGCCATTCGTAGGTGCCGACGCCATCGACAGAAGCTGACGCTGACGCCCCCGCGAAGTCACCACCCGGACTGCCCCACTGTTCGCCATCGTAAAAGGAATACTGCCAAGTCGCGTCAAAAGGTTCAGCCGCGGCACCCTGGTATTCTTCGCCGGCAGCGTCAGCAGCACCTTCGCCCCATGCGGTCGTGACGCGATGGGCAGACACTTGCGAGCCACCACCAACCGCAGCTCCAACATTCAGAGTCAACACAGCGTCGATGACTGTGGAGCCTTCCGGAATACCCACGTCGAATTTCAAAAGCCCGCGTGCGCCGCCACCGGAAACGATAAACTGACCAGCACCGTTACCAGTATCCACATCCTGCGAGTAAATCGTTGTATCAGCTGAGGCTGCAAATTCGACCGTGACGGCGCTAAGCAGCTGCCGACTTTCGAGAACGTCAGTGCCGCCCATCGAGTAGCTCTGCCGACGACGAATTGCACGAGGCCTCCGTTGCAGCATCTTCTTCAGGAAATTAAGCATTCTGCCGCACCCCGACTCACCTGCAAATGTACCGACATTCCAGTATCCGACGTAAACTCCTGATTTTCAATCCTTTAGTGCCAGT
>CAYZYB010001379.1:0-1802 GCA_964481505.1 uncultured Planctomycetaceae bacterium
TCCTTTGCTAAGCAGGCAACTTTTGTCGCAGAGTCTCCTGACGGAGGCCATGTTGTGACTGACAAACAAAATGGTGCGCCCCGACTCGCGGCTGACGTCCTGCATTTTGCCAACACATCTTGCTTGGAAATCGGCATCGCCGACCGCTAATACCTCGTCAACGATCAGAATTTCCGGTTCCAGGTGAGCTGCAACTGCGAAGGCAAGTCGGACGTACATTCCTGATGAGTATCGTTTGACCGGCGTATCAATGTATTTATTGCAGCCAGAGAAATCGACGATGTCGTCGAACTGCTTTTTGATTTCGGCACGCGTCATGCCAAGTATCGCCCCGTTCAGGAAGATGTTTTCTCTACCAGTCAATTCAGGGTGAAAGCCAGTTCCGACTTCCAGTAAGCTTGCCATACGGCCACGTGCCGTAATTCGACCAGTCGTTGGTGCGGTCACACGAGAGAGCAGCTTTAACAACGTTGATTTACCGGCACCATTTTTACCAATGATTCCCAGAATCTGTCCTTGCTCGACCTCCAGATTAATGTCCTTCAATGCCCAGACGTAATCACCGCCTTCTTTCTCACGATCATTCTCCTGACCGATTCGGGCGAAAGGATCTGGTTTCCCACGCAGTTTGGCCCACAGCCGATTCAAGTCATGTGCGAGTGTTCCGGTACCGACTTGCCCAAGTCGGTACATTTTCGAGACTTCTTCGATTTTGATCGCAGGAGGCATCGTTTCCTAAACCGTGTCCATGAACGTCTTTTCGACGCGGTTGAAGATGAAGGTTCCGGCCAACATGATCACGACAGCAAAGACAGCCGCATAGCCAAGATGCCAGATGTCGAATTGGCCGACGCCCAGGAAGCCGTGCCGGAACGTCTCCATGATCGGAGACAACGGATTCAACTTCAGGATGAACTGGTACTTTTCCGGCAGCGTCGAAAGTGGGTAAATCACAGGCGTTGCGTACATTGCCAGTTGGACGCCGAATTGCAGCAGGAAGCGAAGGTCACGGTACTTTGTCGTCATGGAGCTGATAATCATCCCCATGCCCAGCCCAATCATCCCCATCAGGATGATCAATACAGGAAACAGTGCGACCGTCCAGTTCATCTGGATGTCCTCGCCAGCGAGCAAATAGTAACCAAGAAACAGCAAAAACAGAATGAACTGGACACCGAACTTGAGCAGCCCGGAAACGACAATTGAAAGCGGAACGATGACCCGCGGGAAATAGACTTTTCCAAACACCGCTGCGTTAGTTGTAAACGTTTCCGATGTCTTGGTAAGTGATTCGGAAAAGTAATTCCAGCACGTAATCCCGGCCATGTAGAACAGGACGCCCGGCAATCCATCGGTTGAGATGCCGGCGATGTTTTTGAAGACCAACGTGAACACCAGTGTGGTCATGATTGGCTGAATAACAAACCAGATCGGACCAAGGATGGTCTGTTTGTAGAGGGCTACAAAGTCGCGCCGAACCAGCAGTAATAACAGATCGCGGTAGCGCCAGACCTCATGCCAGTTAAGTGTGAACCAGCCAGAGGGCGGTTCGATTACAGTAATTTTCCCTTGAATTGACATTGAATAATTATTGGGTCATCTGCATGAGCTGTTCTGTGATTATGCAACCATTGGCAAGCGCGGACTCCGTCCCTTTGGGTGACAATCACTTTGGGTGACAGACCTTCGCAGTCGATCATAAACAAACGCTATGATGCCGATATCGATCGGGTTGAGAACGCACAAATCGTAAACCAGAGAAACGACAGAATCTGTCACTCTCTGCTCGCGACTTCTTTAAA
>CAYZYB010001380.1:0-1798 GCA_964481505.1 uncultured Planctomycetaceae bacterium
CGTCATGCCTGTCTGGCTGATGCTGCAACCACGAGACTACATCAACAGCCACCAACTGGTCGTGGCACTGGGACTGCTGATGCTGGGAGTGCTGGTTGCCGGAGCGAACGGAGAAACAGATCTCCACGGAAGCGCGCCGATGATCGCGTCGCAGCTGCCATCAGATGCTCCGCCAATCTGGCCGTTTCTGTTTATCACGATTGCCTGCGGTGCCTGCAGTGGCTTTCATTGTCTTGTCAGCAGCGGCACCACCAGCAAACAGATTGCCTGTGAAACAGACGCTCAGTACGTCGCGTACGGCTCGATGCTGCTGGAAGGCGGGTTGGCCGTGATGGTGATCCTTGCATGCTGTGCGGGAGTTGGCATGGGAGCGTTCGAGCGCGTTCTTGATGCGGAGGCTGCCGGTGGTTACGTGTATCAGCCGAGACTGGCGGCGGACGGCACGCATGTGAAGGGAAATGGTGCATGGTCCACGCAGTATGACGTCGGAAAATCATGGTCGCAGTTTAAACTGGGAAGCAAGGTTGGTGCGTTCGTCAACGGCGCCGGGAACTTTCTTTCCTCCATCGGTCTTCCGCTAAAACTGGGCATCAGCATCATTGCGGTTTTGGTCGCCTGCTTTGCAGCGACCACTCTCGACAGCGCCACTCGACTGCAGCGTTACGTCATCCAGGAACTTGCCGGAACTCTGCACATTGCGCCGTTCAGAAACAAATACCTTGCAACCGGTTTTGCCGTGGTCACGGCGGGGATCGTCGCGATGATTCCAGCCCCGGGCAGCGTGCCCGGCACCGGTGGGCTGATTCTGTGGCCGCTGTTTGGAGCAACAAACCAACTGCTCGCCGGACTGGCATTCATGGTGACCGTTTTCTACCTGTGGCGCCGCGGCAAACGGATATGGTTTTTGCTGATTCCGATGGTGCTGATGATGATCATGCCTGCCTGGGCGATGTTGTGGAACATGTTCAACAGCGGTTCTGGCTGGTGGTATCACGACAAAACTCTGCTGTTCTGGACGGGAGCCGCAATACTGGGAATTCAGGTGTGGATGATTGTCGAAGGCTTCCTGTTACTGCCTAAAGTAAAAGGCATTCTGGAAGAAGGTCTTGCCCCACTCCCTGCCAAACCTGGGAATCCAGGCGTTGAATCAGCCGGTGGGCCAAATTGCTGATCTTGCTGGGCTTCGCAGAAGCTGTTCGATTTGCTACTACAAGTTCAGACTTCCCCTTGCCACGAATCACTCGGGGCGTGCGATGGAATTCTGATTGTTAACGTAAATCGGGAGCTAAAAATGCGATTGCTGGTTACAGGTGGTGCGGGCTTTATTGGTAGTCATATTGTTGAACAGGCACTTGCCAAAGGCTGGGCTGTCGGAGTGATCGACAATCTTGTCTCCGGGCGTCGGGAGAACGTCCCCGCAGACGCTGAGTTCTTCGAAATCGACATCCGCGACAAAGACGCCGTCGACAAAGCCTTTGCAGAATTCAAGCCGACAGCCGTCAGTCACCAGGCTGCTCAGGCAAGTGTCGTCGTCAGTGTTCGTGAACCGCAAATGGACGCGGAAGTCAACGTGACCGGCTCGCTCAACATTATGACGGCCTGCGTCGCCAACAATGTCGAACGCATCGTGTTCGCCAGCACTGGTGGAGCGATCTATGGAGAAGTTCCGGAAGGTGTGCGAGCGGGAGTCGACTTCAGCCCGGTACCAATCAGTCCTTATGCCTGCAGTAAGTTCTCGGTAGAAAAGTATCTTGAATGTTTCCGTATTGAACACGGTCTGCAGTACACCGTGCTGCGG
>CAYZYB010001381.1:0-1798 GCA_964481505.1 uncultured Planctomycetaceae bacterium
CAAAAGGAACTGTCAGTACGGGAAAATACTTACGACTTGGTTTTACTATGATTGGAAGGGTTCTTACGGCAGCCACCGCGTAGCAGAGTAGCCTCACGATCGATACAAAACTGTTGTTCCACATTCTAAACAGGACAGCTTCAGGCGTAACACAGCATCAGATCTGCATTCGTCCGCTGGCTCAAGACCTGACTCTTGCGAGATGAACTACAAGACGGGAAGAGATAAAACATGCTGGCTGAAGAGCTTCGTCACGGTGCTGAGACTGTCGTTCATTTGTCCGCCCACTTTCACGAGTTGAAAGCTGGAGCGACCGATCTCGTCAATTCGATGGAAGCGTCCAGTCGCGGATTCTTTACACCGACCGAAGACGAACAAACGCGGCACTTGCTGGTAAGCTACTGGCAATCTCGCAACGCACTTTTCGAACTGGTGTCGTCGTTACATCAGCTGGACCGGTTCGAACCACAACACCGCCCGGCAGCGTTGCTGATTGCCTACGCGGGAGCGTTGGTGCTGGTGGATGTTGCTCGATTTCTGCGTGAAAATTTTCACCATCGTCCTGTCGTACGAGCCAAACTCAACGAACCAGAACCCTACTTCGGAATCCCCAAGGGCACTTACGACCTCATTCAAAAGTCGCTGACAAGTCCCGTTCATGCGTGGCACCTGTATCATGCATCAGCTTTTATGCATGAAAACCGTGAACAACTGAATTCAGTATCGCAGGACTCTCCCGGGCTTCAGAAAGTCCTCAGGATTGCTGTCGCCCTACAGGGACGGATGGAGGTCTCGGTTGACCAATTCGTACTTGCCAGAACACGCGCCACGACTCGAGCACTTCGGACTGGTGTTGGTCGCGACCTGCTGGGGCGAGCAGTGTACGGCCTGCAAAAGTGCGTTTCGCGACTGATCGCTGATCGTTATGTCAAATCGGATCATCAGCCGGGATTGCCAGCAGCAGTTGATGATGAGTTAGAACGGTCTTTGCGACCCGGTGATGTGATTGTTGTCCGCAAAGAACATGCGTTTACGAACTACTTTCTTCCCGGCTACTGGCCTCACGCCGCGCTGTACATCGGTTCACTCGATGAACTACGGGATATGCAACTCGACCAGCATCAAAACGTACGTCCTCGATGGCAACAGTTGGAAACTGTCGACAGGGAACGTCCCAGTCGTGTCCTGGAAGCGATGAAAGACGGAGTCCGCGTCAGATCGCTGTCGTGCCCATTCCGCAGTGACGCCATCGCTATTCTGCGCCCGCAGCTTTCGCCAGAACAAATCGCCGATGCGATTGGTCGAGGCTTCTTTCATGCCGACAAACCCTACGATTTTGATTTCGACTTCGCGCGATCCGATCGTATGGTCTGCACAGAAGTGGTCTACCGATCCTTCGAAGGCGTCGGCGGTATGACGTTCGAGCTCACGCGAAGAGCAGGACGCATGACACTTTCAGCCGAAGACATTCTGAAGAAGTCCGTAGCTGGCGACGGTTTCGAAACTTATGCGGTCTTCTGCCCCGCTATTTCGGATGCAATTGCCTGGGGGGATGCGGGCGATGAAATCCTAAGAAACACGATTGGCCAAAAATCTGTCCGCTGACGACGATCGACAACTGCGACTCATCAATTGCGAATCGAAAAACATGGGCCACATGAGTCTTGTTGCATTGTCAATCAAAGAGTCAATAATGAGGCGTCGCTTTGCTGATCCAGGCACCATTGGAATGGAATCGCATTGACAGCAGACACGGCCATCGATAGTTTATTTACAAACATAAATAAATGTTCCGCGT
>CAYZYB010001382.1:0-1794 GCA_964481505.1 uncultured Planctomycetaceae bacterium
GTAGTAAGCATACTTAGAGCTATTGACATTCTCCTGAACACCCTGCACGCGAATATTGTCGAGTCGCATTGTGCTCGTACCAGCTGTTCCCCAGGAATAAACTCGAAAGGTTAACGGCGTGGTAATGCCCGCGAACTGTGGCATCGCTTCCACGTTGACGGAAAAGCTATCGAAGACATCTTCACTCGTCAGCACACCGGACAGGATCTTCGTCGAATAGTTGTCGCCTCCACTGCCAGGATCTTCGTCAAAATAGACAGAGAAACTGTTCTTCGAATCCTGATCGTTTCTACGTACCAATAGACCGAACGTAGCCACATCCATCGAATATTCGGCATCCGGTGTGATTGTGAATTCGAAATAATCTGGCTGACCTCCCGCAGGAGTCGGTTCTGTCGTTTCGTTGAAGGCTCCACCAAGAGCCAGACCGTTCGGAGGTTCGCCGTTGCCCGTCCAGCCAAGACTCAAGGGTGATGAAATGTCGCTTGCCGTCGTTTGCTGGTGCGAATCGCTGGAAAACAGTTCCGGCGTCTCCGTGGTATGGTTGGCGAATTCGTAAAACGCCAGATTGGCTCCAGGCGTAAGTAACGCTCGGACTTCCAGCACATCGAACGATCCGATCACACGCCCGCGATGGCGTCTGCATTTTTTGCGTTTGAAAATCATCGGCAATTTCGATTTCCGGAATATCACAGAGAAAAGGCGGCGAAGAATGAACGTGGAATGGCCGCTTAAGGCACGACGGGCTTCAGTGGTTCGGCGCCATCCTTTTCTGTGACCGGATACAAAGCGTCGTGCGCTGTCAGGCTTTCGGTAAGCTCCTGCATCATTTGGCGGAGTCGTTGAGGTTTGGTTTCTGCGAGGTTCGTGGATTCAAACGGGTCGGCGGCGAGGTTGTAGAGTTGATAGTGCGTTCCTTCAGACCCTTTGGATGGGAAGTAGTGGTAAATCACTTTCCAGTCGCCACTGCGTAGACTGCTGAAATAGTCACTGCGGTGTGGGGAGTGCGGGTAGTGCATCAGAAACTTTCCACCGCGTGAGTTGTCTTCCTTGCCGCTGATCAGAGTTTGTAAGCTGACACCGTCGACGGTGTGGTTACTCGGGATGTCCAACTTTGCGATCTGAGCGACCGTTGGGAAGATGTCCTGCACGGCTGCGAGCTCGCTTTTGACGACTCCCGCGGGGATCGGCAACTGTTGTTGATGGACGTTATCTGCCGCACGTTTCGCCCACGATGCAATAAAGGGAACTCGCATTCCGCCTTCATAGTGAGCTCCCTTTTTGCCACGCAGCGGAGCCGCACAGGCAACTGCATGTTGATGCCCCAGAGGAGCGTCGGAGCCGTTATCGCCGAGAAACATGATTAGCGTGTTTTCCGCGACGTTAAGGTGTTCCAGGTGATCCATAAGATCGCCGAGTGACTTGTCCATGCCTTCGATCAGAGTTGCGAAGGCTTGCGCGCTTTTGGGTTTTCCCGAATCAGCGTAGTTGGCGGCAAAGCGTTCGTCGGAATGAAACGGAGCATGTACAGCATAGTGAGACATGTACAGATAGAACGGCTTGTCGGCTTTCACCATTTCCGTCAGACGTTGTTTGGCTTCTATCGTCAGAGCTTCCGTCAGAAAGATGTCGGTGCCGTGGTATTTGTCCAGATGTGGCACGGCATGATAAGCTCGCTTGGTGCTGGCTCCGAAGTTTTCTTTTCCGTAATAACTTCCAGGAGCGCCAAACGATCCGCCTCCCACGTTTTTGTTGAAACCCAGATTCAGCGGCTCCGCTCCCACAGTGTCATTG
>CAYZYB010001383.1:0-1794 GCA_964481505.1 uncultured Planctomycetaceae bacterium
GAGAGTCCTCGTTTTCAACCGCATGCCCAACAGGGCGTACCACCAGCGTCGGCGGTCGGGCGGTGAGGTCTCGTGAATCCTTCTCACTCAAACGTGTGTCTGCGTTTACTGGCGAGAGAGTCGACGGCACGACGTAATCGCCTCGCTCAGAATCCACTGCGGCAAACGGATCGTCAGCTTCTGTGTGTAAAGCAAGGGAGTGTTCGGGGCGCGCAGCGCCACGATGAATCCTGCCGACCACGGCATTTCGGACAGCGTTGCAGCCGCTTAGACCGACAAGTCCGCTCAGCAACCATATTTTCATTGTGGTTAAACGCATCGAACCTCCCTGTTCCAAAAGTGCGTATGTCGGTTGTCATCGGCAATGCCGGAGCGTTCGGGCGGCGTTTGCCCTTGTGTGGCCAGGTAATAGCCGCTGTTTCGGTGGTTGCGCCCGTTATGCCTGCCAGACACGTCGGACCGAATGTGAGAGTTGCGCCCAAAATGACTGCTGCAAACTGCCGCAACCTGCATCTGAAGTTCTGTCTTCCGCATAAGGCGAGTGATAATGTGGAAGTACCCAAAATTCGTTGACCCGCAAAGGTTCTCACAATGAAACTGCTTCGCTGCGCATTGTCCTCTCTGAGTCTGGGAGGCCTGATGCTGACAATATCCGGCTGCTCAATGCCGGTGGCGGCTGATCGCGATGTTGATCAGGAAACCAAAACCACAAAGACCGTGGCCGTAAAAACGGTCGCTGTAACATCGCAGGATGTACGTCGCACGAGCATTCAACCGGCCACCGTTTATCCGTTCTACACCGCGGAGATACAGGCGAAGGTACACGGGTACGTCAAAGAAGTGAAAGCTGATATCGGCGATGTTGTGAATGCCGGCGACGTACTGGCGATCATTGACGTTCCGGAAACTGCACTGCAACGGAAGATGCAAATTGCAAATGTGGAGCGGCAGAAAGCAGAAGAGCAAAGCGCTGAGTCGGGCATCGATCTTGCAAAAGCCAACCTGCTCGCCTTCAGGTCAATGGTGTCAGAAGCACGATCAAAACTGAAGCAGGTTGAAGCGACTCTTGCAGCCGCTGAAGCGGAATTCCAACGAACATCCGACCTGGTTAAACGCGGTTCGATTCAGCCAAAAATTCTGGACGAAGTCAGAGAGCGGCGCGATTCCGCTGCCGCCGGAAAAGCGGCCGTTACAGCGAACATCAAAGCGGCCATTGCAAATGTCACGGTGGGAGAAGCACAACTGCGTGTCGCCGAAGCCAAACGCGAAGTTGCTGCGGCTGAGACTGTGGCGAAAAATCGCGAAGTCGAACAAACAGACGAACTTATCAAATACGCAACATTGAAAGCCCCTTTCTCCGGAGTAGTCACGGTACGCAACGTAGCACCCGGCGACCTGGTCAGCGAACGCAGCATGGCCGCTCCGTTATTCGTGGTCAGCCAGTTAGACAAAGTCCGCGTGCATATTCCCGTGCCGGAAAACGACGCCGCCTTCGTTGGGCCGGGTGACTCCATCAGCCTGAAATTTCCTTCATTTCCCGCCGAGGAGGCGATGACCGTTTCTGTGACGCGAACTTCCGGCAGTCTTGATCCGGGCACGCGAACGATGCTGGCTGAAGCTGAAGTTGACAACACCGACGGTCAGCTTATTCCTGGAATGTTCGGGCAGGCCACGATCACACTTTCCACCAGTCTGGCGTCCACCGTTCTTCCGGCTCGAGCCGTTCGGTTCAGCGATAAGGGAGACGCTTATGTCTACGCAGTTGCCGACGAGAAAATCAGCGTGGTGCAGGTC
>CAYZYB010001384.1:0-1793 GCA_964481505.1 uncultured Planctomycetaceae bacterium
TGCGTAAGATGCCCACTGTTCAATGCGACTGCCATCTTTGATCGTCACTCCCAAACGCTCGTGCCGCAACAACTACAATGCCTGTTACGCCAAATCTCTTTATTCCCGGCGCAATGAAAGCTGGCACAACTCAACTCGCCGAGTTGCTGGCCACTCATCAGGATATCTTTTCAGGCCCGATCAAGGAGCCCAACTTTTACTGTAGAGAATTGCATGAAGCCGGAATTCGCCGCGAATCGAAAATTGACCTGCGGTTTAACGTCGATGAATTCGTAAAAAACGGCTGCCAGGGTTCCGAGCATCATGCGTACGTCGAATCGGAAGAAGTCTACAGAGCGCTCTACACGAAACATTCAGGGCAGAAATGGGTCCTTGACGCATCGACGACTTACTTGCCGTCGCCAGTTGCCGCGAGACTAATTGCTGAAGCTGTGCCAAACGCGAAAGCGATCATCATCGTTCGCCCCGCAGCTGAAAGAGCGTGGTCAGAATTTCAAATGAATCAAGCGATTGGAATCACAGATTCTAACTACCGCGCTGCACTTGAACGAGAAAACCAGCTACTGCGCAATGGCAGGCCACCTCTCTTCGAACGATACGTTTCTGCAGGACTGTACACGCAACAAATTGATGCGTTTCGAAACCTGCTTGGCCATGACAGCGTACTGGTACTGAACTTTGCTGATCTGAAAGATCAGCTGCAACTCCTTGCATCCATTGCCGATTTTCTGAGCATTGATCCATTCGACGACGACGCACTGAAGAATTCAGTCAATCAGAACAGCGCACGGCTTCCTCGCCATCCTCTTTTTAATCGCTTCATAGCAAAGACAGGCATCAAGCCATTCGTTCAGAGGTTGGTACCGGCCGGAATAAAACCGCTCCTGAGACGGATGACTTACACTGCCGGGCAGCGGCAGATGCCTGAAGATTTCGCTGCCGCCTTCGCTGAATTCACCGAACGACATGTTCAGTCTTCCTCCCGCAAGTCTCACTGACAATCCGTTCGGCGTTTTGGTTTGGATTTGGCGTTTTCTGCGATCGAAAAGTGAGTTGCCCCGTCGTAGCAGAGGTTCTCGTCAACGGGTGACCGTCGCGTAGTTTTCCGTATAACCGTAACGCCCCGCCTGAAAATCTCTTGATGATCCGAATGTGTTGACCACCATTCCCAGCAGTTGCACACCCGCAGTTTGAAGCATGTCGGAGGCAGCAGTGATCTCAGACCGTGAATCGACCGACGGTCGAACAACCAGAATTGTTCCGTCAACCTTTTGCGAAACCGTCAACGAATCAGACACCGCGAGAACAGGGCCAATGTCGACGATCGTCAACACAAACTGTGTCCGAAGCTCCTTCATCAACGCCTCGAACGAATCTGACTCAAGCAATTCCGCCGGTGTAGATACCGCCGCACCAGCGTGAATAACGCTCAAGCCAGGAGCCACACCAAGAGTGATGGCGTCTTCCAGCGAGCATTTGCCGCTGAGTATCTCAGACAATCCCACATCATTGCTCAGCTGCATTCGCTTTCGAAATGTAGGACGACGCATGTCTGCTTCGACAATAACCACCGGCATCCCAAGACTTGCAAAGGAAGCGGCAACGTTCATCAAAATCGTTGTCTTGCCGTCACCGGACGCCGGGCTGGTCGCGGTCAGCGTTGACAGTCGCCCTTCGCGAACATCATTCAACAACATCGCCCGGAGCATGCGAAATGCTTCGCCCTGAATCGCATCACTGGAAACAAGCCCCTGTCGTTCGCCGACCGGTAGCTTTTCGATATACCCAAGAAC
>CAYZYB010001385.1:0-1791 GCA_964481505.1 uncultured Planctomycetaceae bacterium
ATTCACGTCGCCGCGGTTCACAATCGCCTGGATTCGCAGATCCAGTGGACGCCGCAGAGATGGAAACTGAGCAATCATCTGAGCATACGGCGTTAGTTCCTGGATTGAATCTGTGCGATTGACGACAGCGGCTGCCGACCAGACACGAACAAGTGTTGGAAGATGGGGTTCGCGGCTGAGTGCAGAGAGTTCTGCCGTTGCCGCATCTCCATCAATTGTGCTCAAACAAACAACCGCCCAGCCGCGATCCTGAATTTTGGCGTCGCTACGAATCAGCTTTGCGAGCGACGGCACCATTGCTTCCCCGCCAGCTGTAATACGACTGATGGCGGCAGACCGGTCAGAGCCATCATGAATCTCAGCCAGCACGCTCCGAAGTTCATCCCGGGCAGATGTCTGTGTTGTCGTTTCGTCAGCCAATGCGGTCCTCAGTGACAAACAAATCAGGATGACTCCAGCAGCGGAACCTCCACGACGACGAAACAATACGATCCCGGCGAACACCGTCGCCAGAATAACGCCACCTGTTCTGATCCACGATGTCAGAGACGTTGCCGAACCAGCAGCGTCCTGCAAAATCATTCTCCCTGCCTGTGGATGAATCATCGCTACGGCAGCGGGTGCTGAGTCTGTTGTTGTCGTTGAAAGCGTGGGGCCTTCTGAAGACGCGCCAAAGAGTCTCGCGTTGTAGCGTTGGATGTTGTTTCGGGCGGGATTCATTTCGAAGCGGGTGAAAGAGACGTTTTGCTCTGCGATAACTTCACGCTCGAATGTACCGTCGAGAACCGTCATGGTCATCGATTCCAGGTCTGCCAGAGCTGTTTCAGCGAATGCTTCCTGCATGTCGGTCAGTGCCGCATGCTGCTGAGCGTCGATGGCGGGGCCGCGCAGTCCCAGGCGTTCGCCGATGTCGAGCAGTTCTTTTTCGACTTCTTCGTGAGCATGTGACAGCTGGCCGGTGCGAGCAGCCACGAGGTCGCCGGCAAACAGCGTTTTTGCAAGCCCGTTGTGTGATGCTGGATTTCGCCGATGTTTCAGTGATGCCATTTGCCGGGCAGGAATGTCTTCGTAGTCGCCTCCAATGATTCGCAACGGCAGGGGCTGAGTGATGTTGTGCAGCAGCTGCTTACCGTCAACCTGTCGTACGACGTGGTCCACGGGCATGTTTTCTGCCATCAACGGATGATCAGTCAGCACGTACACAACGTTGTGAAGGTCGCCTGCGTTGAACGCGGAAAGCCGCATCGGCACCACAAGTTCTTCGGACCTGAATCGAAAGCCCATTCCCTGAACGTGCCCATCGAACTTAGTACCAGCCGCGAGTGATGCGTCGGCAGCTTCCATACCCGGCTGTGGGTCAACTCCGTTTTTCTGGCCGACTCTGGCCTTCACTGCCACAAAACACCAGCCATCTTTGACGTAGTCGTTGCAGACGTCATCCATTCCAAAGGGGTATCGAAACCCGTGATCGGTCATCCATTTGTTCAGCACCGCCGCGCTACCCGCCTGCAGCACGGCAACTTCATACATGCCGACCGCTTCCTGATTCAACACGTGAACTTGCGTTAGCGATAGCTTCCGATCCGCCATCGCTCCGGAATTCGGAGCAGGAAGAGATTCCTCGCATGGGTGGCAGCAACGCAGTTCATCAACGGGACTCAGGTCCACGACGACTTCCGGGGGATCAATAGCAGCTGCAATGTGGGCGAACGTGCTATCCGCCACTTTTCGCATCGCTGGTGGCGATGGAAACGGAATCAGCATGCCGAAATCCTCCACGCTGCCTTGAAA
>CAYZYB010001386.1:0-1787 GCA_964481505.1 uncultured Planctomycetaceae bacterium
GATGATACAGCGATCTACACCAACAACTACAACGCTACCAAAGAAGCGATCGAACGTGCGATGAAGGGTGAGCCATCTGTTGATGAGGTCGTTGCTCAGCGTGATACCGCTGCACATCCTTTCTACCAGGGCTAGTTCATACGGAGAGCGAATGCCGCTTCCGATGTTAAAGACCAGGTCAACGACCGAACCTCCAAAGGGTTCGGTCGTTTCTTTTTGCGCTGTGACTGAGTGGATGTTGGCGTCTTCGATAACCTGCGTTGACGCAGGTGCCGGCTTGCTACCTGGGCGTTCCCGATCGCTCGTTGGAGAACACATCTCCTGTAGGCTCGCTCGGCAAAGTCTGTTGCCAGTCCTTCAGCATTCGCATGAGGTGTTTTACGACTTCTGCATTTGTCTCCTGCACGTTTGTCTTTTCAAAAGGATCAGCGACCAGGTCAAACAATTCGAAGTAGCTCAGATCTCGATTGGTTACCAGCTTCCACTTGCTATCGACAACCGCGTACGAAACCCAATGGTACGGCTGCGTCTTACGAATCGGCCACGTCCCGGTCATCTTCCAGAACAGTGGCTTGCTGCGGTTTGCGGTTCCATTTCCCATTAAGGCAGCCACCTGGCTGATGCCATCCGGCTTGTAGGTATCGGGAAGTTCAGCACCCGCAATTTCACAGAACGTAGGCAGCAAATCGACGGCAGACATCACCGCTTTCCTGTCGACTTTGTTAGCCGCGACCTTTCCGGGCCATCGCGCGATAAACGGAACACCGATGCCGCCTTCGAACAAGGCTGCTTTGTGACCTTTTCGCCCGCCGGTAATACCTTTTGACGCGGCAATGCCATATCCGGCGCCGGTCGCTGTGTCGTGCATGAGCTTGAGTTCCGTCGGGCGACTTGCCCGAGCTGGCCCATTGTCACTACTAAATACGACGAGCGTGTTCTCGGTCAGCTTCAGGCGATCGAGTGCGTCCAGAACTTCACCGATGCGGTCGTCGGCATGCGACAGCACGGACGCATAGATATTGTCAGGTTCATCGAGTTCTCGAAAACGCCACCGGTACTTTGGAACAGTGTGAAACGGCGTGTGCGGTTCGTGGAGCCAGAGATTTATGAAAAACGGCTTGTTCTGCTGCTGACTTTTTTCCATGAAATTGATGGCATGCTGCGAATCTTCATGCACGGGCATTTGTTCCCCGGCGCAGTTGAACGCGCCGTACTCGTCGTAACCATATTCACTCGGCAAAGGAGAATCCGGAATCATGTTGTTCGACAGATGCCACTTCCCATAGTGTGCGGTTGCATAGCCGCTTTGTTTCAGCATCCTCGGCAGCAGCGGGGCTTTGGGATTCAGCCAGTCAGGCATGTTGCGTTTGGCATTGCTTGGCACCCAGGCGAAGTGTCCATCGATGTTATAGCGGGCAGGAAAATGTCCCGTCATGACAGCCGTGCGACTGGGGGAACACACGCCACTGGCAACCGTAAAGCGATGAAAGTCCGTGCCTTCCTTTGCCAGTCGATCAATGTTCGGCGTCTTCACGTACGGATGACCGTGGCAGCTCAAATCGCCCCAACCCCAGTCGTCAGCAAATATAAACACGATGTTGGGGCGCGAATCGGCCTTTGTCGTTGCGCTCAGTAGCACGGACGCAAGAAGCAGTAAGATGGTTTTCATGGTAGTCGTCGGTCCGGTTGTTTACGTTCAATAAGTTGGTTGATTGGGGCACAGAATCGTTGTCGAAAGACATTATTCGGAAGATGCAAATCGACACGGCATTCGCCGTGGCAAATTT
>CAYZYB010001387.1:0-1785 GCA_964481505.1 uncultured Planctomycetaceae bacterium
AATTGCACATCTCAATTGGTCCGCTCGCCGAAAAAAAAATTAAACTGCGACTCGCTCGCAGATGCGCCACAAACGCCTAAAAACCACGGCAGTGCCATTCGTTCCAGGCACCTTTTATGACACGTAAATAACAGTTCCCAACACGAATGGCCCTGCCGCGACTTTTTAGGCCCTTTGGTCTTCGGCGTACGCATGGAACTCAGCGCATTCAAACTGCAATGTTTCGGATTGCTCCTGATCAAAGACAAGGAAGTCACCGCTTTCAGGACTTACCGCGACGCCGAGAAAAAAATTGATTAAAGAGAATTCACCTTGCTTGAATTCGAGTTGTCGCACTCGACGGCATTCGAGAGTCAGGTGACGACTTGGAGACGTTCTGTCGTCACGGAGAACCAAATGAGCAGTGTGGCACATCTCTGCCGTGACTGGATCACGCACCTGTAGGATCTTGAATTCTTCAAGGACCGAAAAGTTAAAGGGATTCAATCTCCGAAACGCGTCAAGTTTACTGGCATGGTCGAGCACTATTGCATCTCTCCATCTGTATACCCCGGCAGTGCCATTCGTTCCAGCGACCTTTGATGACACCCACTTTTTTACTTTCTTAGCGAACCTTGTGCCTAATTCTATTGGCGGTGTTCCCTTTTTGCTCCCAAGGTTTGGGTCCACTGCGGATTTCGCTGTCTCGCTCGTATTTCCGCTTTTCTTCCCGCGACTTCTGCCTTTCACTCGGAGGCTTATAGTCCGCAAGCCACAACCCTATTCGTTTCCCAATACCTTCACAGAGCGGAGCGAGCAGAGTAACAGCAAAAAACAAAGCAACGATCGCTTTAACGTTGCGATTACTTTTCTCTTCATCGGCCATTTCACGCCCCCATGTTGCCAAACAGAGGTTTCAGCCACGAATGGCACCTATGCGTCCTTTGTTCTACTTCCTTCGTAGGTTTCGAGGTATTCCAACCAATTTTGGCGATCGAGGTAGACACCAAGCGTTCCATTATCGGCATCACGTCCTGTCATCACGTGAAGTCTCGTAGCGGCGGTCTCTGCATAAACTCCTCCAAGTCCCAAGCAGTCCAACAAGTCCGTAAGCTGCACATTAGCGTTCGCAGCAATGTAGTTGACGGCCTCAAACGTCTCAGTGAATGAACTGTCGGGATTTCGAATCACCATTTTAGCCTGATCGAATTTCATCTCGTTAGTTTCCCATGACAACTGTATTAACGATTGTAGGAAGTTCTTTCAGTATTTTCCTCACTGTGTCCATCGGCAAATTGAAGTTTCCAACGCCCCGATTCAAGGCTGAGTTTCGAACGAATGCTATGACTTTTCCAACACGAACAGCCAATGAGAACCCTTGTGAACCTTCCACCACAAGCCCCTGAGCTATGAGTTAAGTAGGTCCGGTTCCCACGGGACGCCGCCCATAACGTCCAGTAAGAACCGGACCTACGCCGGAAGCCTCAAGCTCCGCGGCCCTCTGCGACTCCGCGCGCTCTGTGTTTAAACTTTAAGCTTCGACATACACCCTGGTTTTGTGGCTGAGAAGACGGGCGTCGGATCTCCGCCGGAGACCATCAAAGGAAGACCAGCAAAGGTGCCAGGAGCCTTTGTTTGGCTTTGCAGCTGTAAGGCCGACTGCGTTCGCTTCTGTTTTCACGATCACGCTACAAATGGATTTTTAGGCGGATCCTGACGGCGGATTTCACGCCAGTATTCATCCACTACATCAGCGTCAATTTCAACCTGGCCTGCACCAGCCCAGTGACGGTCCTGCCCGTTCCT
>CAYZYB010001388.1:0-1783 GCA_964481505.1 uncultured Planctomycetaceae bacterium
GGTAAACAGGAAGTCGACCAGACATCAACGATCACCAACTTCCCTTTGCTTTCGGCGATGAGCTTTTCCACATCCTTCCACGTCCCTTCCTTCAGCTCCACTTTTGCTGGAGATGTCGCTGCTGAAGACTTGTTGTCTTCAGCGACGGAAACGACGGCGCCTGCGGATAACAACGTTAGACCACAGAGGAAAAGGAATTTGCGATACATAAATTCTGCTCCCGAAAAAAATCAACTCAGCCGATGTACGGCTGTTCTGCATGATAGGAGATTTGACGCCATAGAGAAGGGGACAACTGCTGAGTTAATTAAAGACGGATTGAGGAGATTCCGCCGTTCCATTTCTTCGGGGCAAACGGAGCTCACCACCGTCCCGATGATGTTTCCCGCGATGTCGATTCGTCTCCCTGAAGCGTCTGCGCCGTTATTCCGGATTATGCAGAAGAAACAGCTACAGATGTTTCCCACAAAAGACGTTCAAAACGCGATCTCGATCCAGAGGGGTTTGATTCTGTGAGCTAGCCTTCTCTAACCCCTAATTGCGTCGCATCTCCGCAAGAAGCAACAGGCTTCACTCCGACTGCTGCGGATGAGTGGCCGTTCCCCTTTAGTTTGTGTTGAAATGAAACGTCTTTCTGCCACATATCGAATCGTATTCGGCCTGGTCAGCCTGGTCGTCAGCGTATTGCTCACGGCGGGAATGTGTGGATTCATTCCGAACTCAGAACTGCAAACACAGCAATCACGAACAAATTTCTGTGAAACCACTGCCATAAGCTTTATGGCACTCGCTCCGCGGATGGAAGCCGATGATCTTCGTGAGACGCTCTCGGTGATCCGGGGACGCAACCCCAACGTCCTTTCATTGGCGCTACGCGATGCCAGCGGACAGATCGTTCTTGAAACCGGAGAACACCAAGGGAACTGGAAATCAACGGCGACGACGGCTTCAGAAGATGAAAACGTCGTACCGATCAGCGCTGACGGCAAAGCCTGGGGACAACTGGAAGTTCGGTGGCAGCCTGCTGCAGGATACAGATTGTTTGGATACCAGCTTCGAACAGACATTGTTCTGATCGCATTCGTTGCCAGCCTGTTGACAGTCGCATTTACCATCTTCCTTCGCAAAGTGCTTCGCCAGCTTAATCCTGACGGCATCATTCCCAACCGTGTCCGGGACGCATTGAACGCTCTGTCAGAAGGGCTCCTGGTTCTGGATCCACACAATTCGATTGTGCTTGCGAATGAGTCTTTCACGGAATCCATCGGCATCGAATCAGATGCTCTGATCGGCACACGACCTGAACGATTCGCGTTTCGCCCGGCTGAGGGTGCGAATGATGCAGAGATGCCTTGGGTCAGCACCACTCGAACCTCAGTTCCCGTAAAAAGCATGTTGTTAACTCGCGGTGAGGGCGAAGATCAGCGCACGTATGCGGTGAGTACTGTGCCGGTAAAAAATGAGGCGAACGAAAACCGAGGCATCGTCGCGAGTTTCGAAGATGTCACGCTTCTGCAACGCAAGCAGGAAGAACTTCGATTCGCCCTGACGTCGCTGAGGTCTTCAACAGAAGAAGTTCGCAAGCAAAACCGAGAACTGGAATGGCTGGCGACACGAGACACTCTGACCGGTTGCCTGAATCGGCGCAGCTTCTTCCATGACTTCGAAAACCATTGGCAACAATCTCACACAGAGCAGTTCCCAATGGCAGCAGTGATGGTCGACATCGACCGCTTCAAAGCGATCAACGATAATCATGGTCACAGCAAAGGCGATGAAGTTC
>CAYZYB010001389.1:0-1782 GCA_964481505.1 uncultured Planctomycetaceae bacterium
GTTCAGCAAGTAGCCTGACTGATAGCTGCAACCCGGTCGATCGTGCTGCTCGGCGTCCTTCGACATCGTGACTGAAATTCCTCGCCCTCGTCATCTCTGCTGCGCTGCAATCTATTGCTCGCAAACAGTCTCGCATGAGTCCGGCGCCAGCTTTGAGCCCAACGTGTGGCTCCCGCGGCAGAACGAAACACAGGCTGGCCCTATTCGACATGCGAGAAACCGGGCACGAACGGATGACGTGGGTGTAGTCGCAGCAAGTTGCGAAGTTGAAGAAGGTGGCCGGGGTTCGAGTGAGGCACGAGCGAAACCGCCGGGGTTTCCTTCGCGGGCTCAGTCCAACCCCAGCCACCCACTTCAAAGGCAACAGACTACTACCACATCCGATGGCGTTGACTCCGGTTGTCGCCTGACTGAATGCTCTGATTCACGGCGTTGCTATGCCACAAAACCTGTTCAGCAACTTCAATAGGGCTTCCAGGTAAACCGACCATAGCGGCGCGTCCCCGAGGGAAGGATTGGCAATTCTCGCCAATTGTCCTTGCTGTCGATCATAACATTGGCTCCTCCCTTTTTGGGGTCGGGAAAGGAACGTGTTACGAACCCATCCGGCGACCAGTTGGGGTCGTCGCCACGCCCTGCTTTTCGCTTGCTCTTCCCGTCACTTCCAACAACCCAGACGTGAAAGGTTGCCGCAATAAGCTGGTCTCTTTTCGGATCTTGCTTTCCCGTGAAGCGGCTCATATGGACCATCTCGACGCCTTCCCAGTGAGCGATCCATTTGCTATCAGGCGACCACGATGGAACTTTTTGTTCGATTGGCAAATTCAGGGTTTTGTCGTTTTCGTTTCGTACTGGCGAAATGAGTTTCGCATCGCTGCCGTCGAGATTGCTCAGCCAGATTCTGTAATGGCCGCTCCGATTGGAAACAAACGCCACCTTTTTTCCGTTGGGCGAAACAACGGGCATCGCGTTACTGAACTTGATCTGCCGGGCATCACTGAACAGCCGGCGTGACTCCATCGTCTCGGTGTTCATAATGCGCAACTGACTGTTGGCCGCCGGGTCCTGTGCACTCTTGCCCGGCGTGGAAGCCATCCATACGACGTGCTTCGAATCAGGCAGCCAGGAAGGAATACGATTTCTCCCGGATTGCGTAAGCGACTTATGCGTTTTCCCGTCGGCATCGCAAAGCCAAAGGTTCAACCCCTCCTTGCTTTGTCGCACATACACAACCTGCTTTCCGTTTGGTGACCAGGCAGGCATCATACAGTCGCTCCTGCCGTCGGTAATCTCGCGTCTTGACGAGCCGTCTTCCATCACGCGATACAGTTGCAGCTTACCGGTCCCCTGAGCATAACTGACAATCACTTCTCTCAACGGCGCTGCACCAGCCTCCTGCGCGGCGGCCCAGTGACTGACGCGGCAGAACAAGCCCACGATGATCAATGCAAAACTAAGAAGGCGGGACAAATTAAAGACTCTCATGAAATAAAGACCACGAAGGAGGCTCAAACACAAAACGCCTCACGAAGTCTTCCATCAAAAACACTGTCGCACTTGACTTTAGAATCTGCGTTTATGCGTCCACATCTCGGGCGGCGTAGAAACCAGCAGGATCCATGAATACTTCCCGAATTCTATCCGACGCGTGCGCATCATCAATCACGATTGCGACCACACTGTTGCATTGCTTTTGGTATTTGCCTGTGGGTTCCGTAAACCAGACAGCGTATTCAATGAAGTCATCCAGTGAGTCTTTTGTGTGCCAAGTCGTCATAATTG
>CAYZYB010001390.1:0-1781 GCA_964481505.1 uncultured Planctomycetaceae bacterium
TCACAATCGTCACGTCGGCCAAACAGCACGGTTCGCATTTATCAAACGTTGCCGGCTCTTTGGCAGCCCCTCCACCGGCAGCTTCCAGAGCTTTCGCTTGATCAGGCCACGTCGTCGCATCAAAAGGAGATGTGAACCCCGCGTCGTCAAGAATCGTTGAAATTTCGTCCGACGACTTTTTGGCAAGGGCTGCGAACGTGAAGATGCCGTCTTCGTTGAGCAGTTTTTGAATGGCCGGGCCGATCCCCGACACCTTAGTCAGATCATCCTTGGCGTCATCCTTGCGACTGACCTGCATGAAACCGGATCGCGCGAACTCAAGAAACTCGCAATACGTCAGGCAACTACATTCCAAAAAATGATCCAGTCGAATCTCCCAACTCACGCTGTTGTTCGCGGCATCCTCTGTCGGATTTGTGTATGCGCAGTGAATGTCGACATCGTTTTTTTCTCCACGGAGATAGTCGTGAAACTGCGGTGAGATCTTCAAATACTCGATCGCTATGTCGATCTTGACCGGATACCTCCACAGATGACTTTGAAACGGAGGCGACGCGAGCCCCGGTTCATGGACGAACTCTGTAATTTTCTCACGGAAACGCCGCATCGAATCAAAGCGGCTCGACCCCATCGCCTTCAAATAGCTTCTCGAAACATCCAGCCGCTGCGAGTACGGCAGATGGCAGGAAGCGAACGTCGTTTCGAGTTCGTCGTACGCTTTGTTGTTGCCCGGTTCTCCTGCTGCCGCATCTTCAGCTACAATCGTTGGCGTTGAAAACTGCGGAACGGCTTCCAGCAGAGCTTGCGGATCGTGGAGCTGTTCCGGGGCCATCGTCGAATCAGTGTTGGATGTCAGTTCATGGTTCAGCACAAAGTCGTCCGGCGTATTGCGAACCAATCCTACATCGGAATCCTCACCGACCATGTGTTCCAGCGACTCGTTCACCATGTCGATCAAGGGAACCGGCACCGCGAGGTTCGCTGCCGAAGCATCCATACCTCCAATGTTGCCGCGACGATCATCCAACACGGTTCCGATCGAATCTCCGGAAGGTGCGCTGCTTGTATCGCAAGTCGTGTTGGCGGTCACGTCCAGCACGCCAGAAAGATAGGCGATCGGGCCTAACGGCGACCGATGCGCGGGGGGAATGCAATTAATCAATCGGCGTTCCGAGTTGTTAATTGGAGCGAACGTTCCCGTGTCGAGCGGATCAGAGTCATCGCAACCCGCAGCCGTCCAAAGCTCGTCGAAGAAAGGAAACGCAACGGATCCCCGCAGCGCATCACGAAACGCCGCTTTGTTTCGTAGTTTGCAGATTCTGTTCTTCGTGTGCAGGCCTCGGGCCCAAAGCGCTTCGACGACCGAGTACCTCATCGCGTCGGTGATCGCCAGACCCTCAGTGAGTTTGCTGACCGAATTTTCATCCTCAATGCAATCAAGCATCGCGTCGTATTCGGGATGCTTCTTTAAGCATCCAATCTCATCACCCGTCAGCAGCCCCGGTGCATCAGGAGCCGGTTCTGCTTCATGAGTCTCAGCGATTGGCGCGATCGTCCAATACTTGCGCAAGTGCTTTACAAAAGCGCGGATGCGATCGCTGGTGCTGCCCGGTTTGGTAAACTCGGGCAGTAGCGACGTGTTACCCAGAAATAGCTGGTTCCATGACTTCAGGTCCGGTGGAGTCGAGTCTGGCGGTACGTCTTTGAATTGAGTGATCGTTGTAACGGAAAGTGGAACGGCCTTGATCGCCGCTATCAGAGTTGACGCATCTGCACTGGGC
>CAYZYB010001391.1:0-1781 GCA_964481505.1 uncultured Planctomycetaceae bacterium
TGCAGAAACCGCGGCGGTTGTCGGTGGTGGAGTATCGTAATACGCTGGCATCTGTATTCGGCTTCGAAATCGAAGTCGCCATCATGGAGGCTGAGCAAACAGTCGCGGAGAAATCGCTGGTCGTAAAGCTATTGCCCATCGATCCTCCTGGCAGAAGTGGATTCAAAAACGACACGCATCGCAATCCACTCAGCAGCAATGCGTGGGACCAATATTCATACTTGACCGACACTGCGATCGAACGGCTGTTCTCTACGGATTTTCGCCCACAGCTGGAGAGTTTTACCGGGCCTATTGGCGTCCCTGGCCTGACCGAAAAACAAGCGGGCGTGTTACTGCGAGAAATTCTAAAACGCTCACGGCGCCGTCCCGCTGCGAAGGCGCGTGTGGATCGGTCTCTGTCGGCGTTGCAGGGTAAGGCCGGGAGTGAACTCGTGGCCGCGGCGAAGCTGGAATTGAAAACAGCACTGATGGCGCCGGAATTCCTGTATCGAGGATTACTTGTGTCCGGCGAGCCGGGGAAACGTCAGCTTGTTGATGACTACGAACTGGCAGAACGGCTGTCCTACTTTCTTTGGGCGGACATGCCGGATGTGCGTCTGATGCAACTCGCAGAAGAACGGCAACTTTCCAGCCCCAATGTGTTCGGCGCAGAAATCGATCGTATGCTCGCATCGCCGAAAGCTCGCAGCCTTGCAGAAGTCTTCGCGACAGAGTGGCTCACACTAAACGAAATCGAACACGTTTCTAACGACGTACCGAAGATGGTCGCGTTGAAGTCGCAGCCAATCGACTTCATGCATTATCTGTTTACTGAAGACCGCCCGGTGCTGGAACTCATCGATTCCAGGACGGCGTTTGTCAGTGCTCATACACGGTCGATGTACGGGCGTGATTCGAAACAGATGGTGAAGTACGCCCGGCAGCGCGGTATCGAAGTGGAAATTGTGCCCAATCAAAAGATCACGCTGAAAGAGACGCTCGAACGCGGCGGCATTTTGACAATGCCCGGCATTCTGGCCATGAACAGAGGGCCGATCCTGCGCGGCACGTGGATGCTCGAACGGATTCTCGGCCAGGAACTGCCGGAGCCTCCCGCCAACGTGGGCCAGGTTCCGCCGAATAACAAAGGTGAAGACCTGACCTTTCGCGAACGATTCGAATTGCATCGCAGCAACCCAACGTGCGCCGTGTGTCACGACAAAATCGACCCACTGGGTTTTGCTTTGCAAACTTATGGAAACAACGGACAATATCTGCCAAAGGGAAGCACCAGCAAAAAGAAAAAGAAAGCAGATGCCGACGACGTTGCTGTCGCCACGATCGACACCAGCGGTCGATTGCCTTCCGGTGAAACCTTCGAAGACTTTGCTGGCCTGAAAGAAATACTCATGACGAGTCAACGAGAGGCCGTGCTTAGAAATATTGTAGAAAGAACGATGTCTTACGCTTTGTGTCGAAAGCTCACAATTTATGACCAGCCAACGGTCGATGAGATTGTGAGTCAGATGGATAAGACCAATGGCACATGGAAGAATCTGTTTGTCGCCATTGCCAATAGCGTGTCTTTTCGAGAAACCATTTTGTCAGCCAGATAGGCAGTCGTCAGAATGAAAACAAGCCTCAAACGTCGATCTTTTCTCCGTGGCGCTGGCGTGCTGCTGCCATTGCCGTTTTTGAATTTGATGGAAGCGTCAACTCGCACGGCGAAAGCGGAAAAGCCGCCGATGCGATTTCTGACGTTGTTCAAGCCGAACGGCGTTCATCCACCGTCGTGGAAT
>CAYZYB010001392.1:0-1777 GCA_964481505.1 uncultured Planctomycetaceae bacterium
ACTCCGATGGCCGGGCCGAGTACTCCAGCAGTGTCGCACGTTTCTGTGGAACCAGGCGGAGGCGGATTCTGCATCAGGCAACGGAGGCAGGCCGATTGTCCAGGAAAGACGGGCATCATCTGTCCGTGACTTCCCGTACAGCCGGTGAAGATCCACGGGATACCAGCTTCCAGCGAAACGTCGTTTACCAGGTAACGGATTTCAAAGTTGTCGGTGCCGTCAAGAATCAGGTCCACGCCGTCGGTGAATCCCATGATGTTGGAGTAGTCGACGTCTGCCACAACGGGTTCGATTTCTATGGAAGAATTTACTCGTTTCAGCCGATCGGCCGCGGCCACAGCTTTCGGCAAATGCGATTCGACATCGTCTTCCGTAAATAGAATTTGCCGCTGCAGGTTGCTGAGTTCCACGAAATCGCGATCGACAATTCGCAGATGCCCCACGCCAGCACGCGTCATGGCGTCGGCCAGCACGCAGCCGAGTGCTCCACAGCCCACCAGCAACACGCGAGAATTCCCCAACGCATCCTGCCCGGCTTCACCGATGCCGGAGAACAGCATCTGTTTTTGATATCGTGCTTTTTCGGTCATTTTCAGATTCTAGCAACCCTGCCGGAACCTGACGAATTCTTACCCGCCGAACTGCACAGAGTCGCAAAGTTTTCCGCCATGCCCGATAGATGAGACGCAGCACTCGGAAGCCTTCCCGAGAACCGCTGCGCAGTGCATCTTGGGGTAGGCCACCCGCCGAGAACACAGCTGAAAGTCACCAGAGCTTCTTGATCCATTTAAAATGAATTCGTAGGGCACATTCTCAACCTACCAAACCGATCCGGATTTAACGCGAACAGATTGAGAAAACCATGCACACTACAGACAACAAACTTTGTCGTTACGCATAAACGCGATGAATAATTGCTAAGGCAGTAGTGCCGCGTCTACCGATAAATGTCAGGTTTGGGGTATAGCGATTTGAGTTTGATTCGGGCGTCTGCGGTGGTGAATCTCCAGTTGGTTTCGGACTTGAGTTCATTTCCCTGTGCTTGCCAGACGCGGATTGTTGAGTCCAGCTCTTCTGCGGTCGCGAAGTGTTGCTGACCAAGACATTGTCGCGATAGGATACTCAGTTCCATTTCGGCTACGTTCAGCCAGCTGCCGTTCTTCGGCGTAAAGGCCAGGCGCAGTCGTTTCGCAAGACGTGAAGCTGTTGGTGCATCGAACGTGAAGTACAGGCTGGCGAGGTCGTGTGTGTTCAGGTTGTCCAGCACGACCGTCACGGTTTCGGCTTGCGGATAATCGACATCGAGCAGATGCTTCATTTCCTCGGCCCAATCGCGACGGTTGCGGCTATCGCGGCGACCAAACCATCGATCGGATTGTAGAACATGAACAGCGACCGAGTTCCATGTCGTTCGTACTTGTCGTCCACACGGCGAGGTTTGCCGGGACGCATAGGAAGCGGCTCAATCGCATCAGACAGAAGTTGTCGCGACGCTTCGTCCATGCCGACAAACACATGCTTCTCGGCGTAGTTATAGTCGCAGCAAGTTGCGAAGTTGGAGAGGGTGACTTGAGCTGGGGCGAGGCACAAGCGAACCCCCGGGGTTTCCTTGACAGACTCAGTCCAACCACGTCCAGCCATTTTCAATGAAACAATTTGCTACCGAATCCTTCCGATTTTGATCGCCGTGTTGTTGGGGAGAGTTCCTGCTAACATATGCGTATTGGAACTCTCGTTTACTCTGGAATATACAGGAAAATACGGTAATGGCCAAGGC
>CAYZYB010001393.1:0-1777 GCA_964481505.1 uncultured Planctomycetaceae bacterium
GATCGACGTCATCGATGCAGTGCGCATGGACACTGATTCGATTGGTGGCGTTTCCGAAATCGTTGCCACCGGTGTACCGGCCGGACTTGGCGAACCCGTCTTCGACAAGATCAAAGCGGATCTCGCAAAGGCGTTGTTTAGCCTGCCTGCCGTTCTGGGAGTCGAATACGGAGTTGGCTTTGGCTGCGCAGAATTGCGAGGCAGTGAAAACAACGACATCTTTGAATCCAAAGATGGTAAAATCATGACGGCATCAAATCGCCACGGCGGAATGCTGGGTGGAATCACGTCTGGCCTACCCATTGTTTTGCGAGCGGCCATCAAGCCGACCAGCAGCCTGGCGAAAGAGCAGAACACGGTGACGCGAGAGGGTGAAGCAACCACCATCAGTACAAAAGGACGTCACGATCCGTGTTTGTTGCCACGATTCGTTCCGATGGGCGAAGCTATGGTTGCTGTCGTGATTGCAGATCACTGGCTGCGATGGAAGGCCATTCGAGCGGTCTGACAAAGCAATCGAACTGAATGTTCTGGTCGTACATCAGGGATTGTCCCGCAATAACTTCCCGAGTCGTGCAGGAAGTAGGGCCGGTTCCTACCGGCCGCTGTTCGTGCGCCTAGCGTTATTAACCGGCCCTAAGATCTTAATTCAGGGCCTTTTTGCTTAGCGCTGCGTGTTCCATACTTTCGACAAACACAACGCTCCGATGCCCAATAGCACAATGGCCAAGAACGGTCCGATGTGCATTGGCGACGTGAGATAGTGCAGAACACCAGCTTCTGCGGCTGCAGTTCCGTGTCCAGGATGAGCCATCGCGGCATCCGCGTCTGCAAGAATCGCGACTGCTGCGGAAAGAATCGTCAGGGTTAGGTGGTTGATCGTCGGAAAACGCGACACGGGTATACTGCCTCAAGTGAATCGGGGAAATCAGAAAAACGCTGCCAGCGGCAAATGTACCACTGGTCACGTCCTGAGGAAAGCCGCAGCCTCACGACTTCACAGTGTGATTCTCTGAATTCGCGTCCAGCTTCATTTCTGCAGCTGGCGAGAAACTGGCATCATCAGCCGATTGGTGAAGGTACTCGGGATGATTTTCGGGAGCACGCGTCGCATCATTTCCGAAGAACTTTGCGGTTGTCTTTGAGTAGAATCGTACGCGAGCGACGTAGTTAGAATTCTTTTGAAAGTCGCCACCGACAAATGTAACGAATTTGCGAGAAAAGTAGCCGCCCTGGCAGGATGTGACCATCTTCTGGACGGCCGTGTTACGACTGGCAACGTAAAACGCATCCACCATGTTGTGAACCGTCTTTTCGTGGTGACGCATGTCCTTTTGATACTGCGTAAACAACGGCGTTTCGATCAAGCTGTCTTTGGGCTGAGTCATCACGAGATCGGCAACCATCTCTGCCGACTTCATCGCCAGGTGCACGCCGGATGAGTAACAGGGATCTATGAAATAGGCCGCATCACCGACAGCCACCCAACCGTCACCGGCCAGACGTTCAGAGGAATTCCCCATGTTACCGGTCACCATGACGTCGGAAATTCGCTCTCGGTCAGCCGTCATGCCTTTGTTCAGGAGCGGATTTTCGTCGATCAGACGTTCCAGCATCGCGGCTGGTGATAGTCCCGACCGCTTGAATCGATCGACTGTCATGACCGTCCCGACGGAAAAGCGATCACCGGGCAGCAACAGCAGCCACGTCCAGCCGTCGTAGAACATCTGTCCGACAAACCAACCCGCTTTCACGTCGTCTCGCGTTGGCTTTGCAG
>CAYZYB010001394.1:0-1776 GCA_964481505.1 uncultured Planctomycetaceae bacterium
GTGCTGGTTCTGTTGAGTGCCGCATGTTTTGCCGGCGTTCTGAACGTACTTCGCGTGGCCGCAATTTCTATCGCATGGTCGTCCTTTCAACACGACCTGTCGACCGGCTGGCAGCATGATTTCATCGGTTACATGGCTTTGATTGTTGCCGCTGGATTGGTGTATAGCGCCGATGCGACGATTGAGTTCTTTTGCGCACCGGTTCCTGATGTCGGCGGTATGGGCGTTACGGCACTCTATTCGAATCCGCTCACTTCTGTTTGGAACTGGATGTTTCTTGTCAGCCAGCGAATCGAAGGCGTTGTGACCGGTTCGAAGTCGACAACAGGCACATCGGAAGCGGGCTATACCGAAGATGTACAGCGGCGCGACGCACCTGGCTTTGCAGAATTGATGCGGCCGAGGAACGTAGGTTCGTGGCTGTGGAATTTTATTGAGAACTGGTTTATGTCGCGTGACTACACGCGACTGTTGATGGCGCTGCCATTTGTGGCCGTTGGTGTCGGCGGTGTGTTTTTTGTGTCGTGGCTGCGCAACGCTCCGGAAGACAGACTTGTGGAGCGATATCGGGAAGCCGCCAGCGCCGCGATTCAGCGAGACGATACGACCAGTGCTGACGTCTTTCTGCAGGCTGCGGTACAATTGCGGCCGCATCATCAGTCAGGCCGATTTCAATTGGCCAGAAATCTGGTAGAGCAGGGCAGAGTCGCTGAAGCCGTTCCGCATTTTGAACGACTCACGGGGAACGACGGATATACGCCAGCTCGAATGTGGCTGATTCGGCAGGCGTCTCAACCTGACTCTAAGATTCCATTGTCCAAAGAACAAGTGCAGCAGCAGCTGATCGCAGTGCTTGAACGAGAACCTTTCAACGGAATTGCGAATCAGTTGTTGGCTGATTATGCGTTGCAGGGCGGTCAGGTGAAGCTCGCGGAAGACTATCTGCTGAAAGCTGTGGAAGCGAATCCGTTTCTGTCGCTGCCCCTGGCAAAAGTTCAGGGTGTTTTGAAGCGAGACGAGGAGCAGGTCATCGGTCGACTGGAGGCCGCCGAAACGCTCTTCCGGGAACGGCTGTTGCTGAATCCGGCGGACGTCGAAGCAAGGGTTAATCTTGCCGAAACGCTGATTCTGCGTAACAGGTTTTCTGATGCAGAGAGAACGTTGCAGGAAGGACTGGCAAACAGCGACGCTCCGGAATTGAGCCGCGCAATGGCGGCCCTTTACTCTCGATTGGCAAGTCTGCGGCTACGGACTTCTGTTTTGAATCGCGACCAGTGTCAGCAGCTTGTGACAAAGGCCATTGCTTTAGATCCTGAGAACCGCGGTTACCTGAAGCAGGCGTTGTCACTTACGGCGCTCGGAGCCACCTACACGTTGCCGCAGCTGCAACCTGCGATCATCTCACTTTCGAATCCTGAAACAGCTGTCGTCGAAGATCAGGTGTTGCTGGCTTCGGCGATTGCCGCCACCGGCGATGCACAAGTCGCCGCCGAAAAGATTGCACCGCTGATTGAAGAACACCCGGAACTTCGCAGCACCTATGCCCGCTTCTTAAAGTTTGCCGGCAATGCCGAACAGGCACAGGTGATAACAATGCAACTCCTGTCCGAACAGCCGGAGCTGAATGAGGAGGCTGGACTTAAGGTAGTCTGCGATCGGGCGGAGCTTCTGTTGATGGCGTCGCAGTCCGCCGCCGCTCATCTTCTGCTGCAGAAAAACGTTCCCACTGTGGACGACGAAGAACCGCAGGTCAAACGCTATCAAACGCTCTATGGT
>CAYZYB010001395.1:0-1766 GCA_964481505.1 uncultured Planctomycetaceae bacterium
TCCATGCCCCGATGTGAGGTTCGCGTATTCACGATATGTTGTTTCTCCGAACACCGGAGTGGCCAATACCGTCGCGCATCCACCGAATCCTCTAATATCACCTGCTTCGAGGGCAATGTGCAGCTTGAAGTCTGAATTTTGCCTGGTGGCAGTGGAACATTGGATTGCATTACGTGAATTATCCGACCTTCGAGGCTTGATATTGCAGACTAGCGTTAAATACATCACGCTGAAGGAGAAAGAGCAGCCGCGAGCCCAATAGTCTGACCTCAGAACTGGCGCTCCTTTAAAAATCACACAGATGCGCGGTCGGAAAACACCAGCCCCATGGGCAATGAGCGGATCTAAAATATCGCAAACCATTGACACCAAAGATATTGCGTCAAATCAAGTGGATTGCAATTCCTGATTCTGGCTGGTGGTCTGGGACAATTTAAGACAAGGGTTGGAAGTCGTAGCCAGACTCGCAGGAGTTCAACCATTTGTTGATCAGCCCCGAAGTCTGGCGACTCCAGCTACCCCTCAATTTTAGATGTCACTTGCCACTCGACTGCACTCGTACGTCTGCACTGGTCATACGGGGAGCGTCCAGCCATTCTGCGAGTTCGGCCTTAAGAGATGCGACCATTTCTGGATGATCTTCGAGAACATTTCGCTGTTCATTCGGATCGGATTCCACGTCAAACAGTTCGACAGGGTTTCCGTTCAGGGCCAGCAACTTCCATTGGCCTCGTTTGGCGATTTCTGTGGCATAGGGTTTGGGCTTGGGATAGTGCCGTTGCATCTTCTTGTACAGTTTCAATTTCCAAAAGACGGTTCCTCGTGCTTCCACGTTCAACGCCGGGCCGCCCTTCATGTGCGGCAGCAGGCTTTTGCCATCAATCGGCAGATCGCCGGGCACTTCGACTCCGGCCGCGTCGCAAAAAGTAGGCAGGAGATCATTGGTGTACCCAAATGTGTCTGAGGTTTGACCAGCCTTGATCTTACCGGGCCACCGAACCAGCATCGGCACGCGAATTCCACCTTCGTGCAGGTCTGTCTTGCCGCCTTTCAGGTCGCCAATGAAACCTTCATACGCGGCGCCATTGTCGCTTGTGAACAGGACGATCGTATTGTCTGCAATCTTCAGCTCATCCAGTTTATTCAGGATCTGCCCGACTTTGGCATCCATGTGCTGCATCATTGATCGGAAACGATGTTGATCGTTGCTGATGTCATCGGCTTCGGTGTTGGACCAGTGCGGTTCTGGTGCAGGTTCGTACGGCTTGTGCGGAACCAGCCACCAAAGGTTGATGAAAAACGGTTTCGAGTCGCCAGACAGTTTTTCAATCATCTGCATCGCGAAGTCGCCGTTGGCGTCAGTAAAGTGTTTTGGATAATACGCATCGTCTGTGCTGATTTTTTGATCGTTGCGTAACAGCACCGTTCCGCCCTGCCGAAAGAGTGTTCTTTCTCGCCCCATTCGACTGCGAAGAGGTTGTTGTTCGATCTGCGTTTGGTAATAGTCGAAACCATGCTGGCGCGGCCCCGGTTGATTATCCAGTCGCTTGCCTGCGGCGTCGACATGCAGCCCGCCAAGATGCCATTTGCCTACGTGGGCAGTGCTGTATCCGGTGTCACTTAAAAGTTCAGCGACGGTCGTTGCCGCTTCGGGCAGCCATTGGTTTCGATCATTAAAGTGCGAGGTAATGCCGAATCGTAGCGGGTAGCGACCAGTCAACACAGAAGCTCGTGTTGGAGAACAAACCGCCGAACCGGCATAAAAC
>CAYZYB010001396.1:0-1762 GCA_964481505.1 uncultured Planctomycetaceae bacterium
TATCTCCTGCATTCAACATCACCGGCCAGGACGATGTGATCGCGGACGGTGACCAGACGGTGACGATTACAGGATCCGCAACCGGTCACGCGGTTGGCAACGATGTGCTGGTAGTAACGGACGACGACACAGTTACTCCTACACTCGTCGTCTCAATTGCGGACGATGCGATCAGTGAGAACGGTGGTTTCACCAGCGGAATAGTGAGTCGCAATACAGACACAACAAATGACCTGACGGTGAACTTACTCAGCGACGACACAAGCGAGGCCACGGTACTCGGGACAGTGACGATCAATGCCGGTCAGTCATCGGCTACATTCCAGGTGAATGCCGTGGATGATCAGGTCGTTGACGGTATCCAGACGGCGACAATCACTGCTTCCGCTACGGGGCATGCCTCGGGTGCTGATAGTGTCGACGTAACAGATGACGAGACAGCAGTTGTTTCGATCCAGCAGGTCCAGCACGGTACAGAAGCTGGAAACGGTGGTCCGACGAGTGCTGAGTTTGAAGTTTCCGTTTCCACAGCTGCGGAATTCGATTTGACGATCCCCGTTGTCAATTCGGGTTCCGCCATTGCCGGCGTCGACTACGTTGATTTCACGACAGTCACGATTCCGGCGGGGCAAACATCAACCACCGTTTCGGTAACGGTCATTGATGATAACATTGCGGAACGTCCGGATGTTCTGAATGTGGAACTTGTCGATCCCGCAATTCCCGGCGTATCTATCGACACTACAAACAACGCTGCAACGACGTTCCTGCTCGACAATGATATTGCCGGAATCAGTGTTTCTCGCAATTCTGTCACAGTCAGTGAGCCAGGCACTGCTGAAACGATCGGCGTCACACTCTCTTCGCAGCCGACGGCCCCGGTCACTGTGGAAGTCTTTGTTGCTGATCCGAGTGAAGTCTCAGTAGACGTAACTCAATTGACCTTTACGCCGGCCGACTGGAATGTGCCGCAAACGATCACTTTGACCGCCGAAGATGATCCTATTGCGGACGGAAGTCAGGATTCCGCTGTTGTTCTCTTTATTGATCCTGTTGGTGCTCCAGGCCTCTTTGAGTTTGCTGCGGCGACGGAAGTCAGCGTTTCCACGCTCGACGATGAACCAGTGGTCGGACCTGTAACCCTGGATTCGGTCACGTTCTACAACAAGGATGCAGATCTTGAGCGGGATCTCAGCCCGCAACAAAACGGTCAGCGTTCTCTCGTTCGGCATATCGAGGTGGTCTTTGACGGGCTGGTTACCGTTCCAATGGGACCAGTCGCTAACGGCAGCTTTGTTGTTCAAAACACTGACGATGGCAGCATCGTTGGTCTGAATGTCGATTCGGCTACGCAGGTTGGCAGTACAACAACGGTCGTGCTGTCCTTCACGACAAACACAGAAGCGGTCGGTTCGCTGACTGACGGGAACTATGAATTGACCATAGACGGAGCTCCGCTGGGCATTGATGGCGACGGCAGTGGAACTGTTGGCGGTTTGCAGCAAACTGGTTTCCATCGACTGTTTGGTGACAGTGATGGTGACCGGGACGTTGATGGTCGTGACTTCTTCAACTTGCTAAAGGCACGATTTTCGCGACCTGCCACGCCAAACGTTTTTGCTGATGTGTTCGACTATGACGATGATGGCAATGTATTCGGAGATCTCGACGACCTGTTTGCGTTGGCTGCCCGATACGGCGATGTCCTGGCTGGCCCTCGAGGCTAAATATGCGGTTAATTCCTGTGAATTATCTGGAATCT
>CAYZYB010001397.1:0-1761 GCA_964481505.1 uncultured Planctomycetaceae bacterium
TCACCCACACCTGCCATCAGCGGCGACCGCGTTGTCTGCCACTTCGGGAGCTATGGAACATGGTGCGTTGATCGCGTTTCCGGCGAGACGTTGTGGGAGAACGGCAAGCTGTTGATCAAACACAGCGTTGGGCCAGGCAGCTCACCAATCATTGCAGACGGAGTCGTGCTGATCGTTTGCGATGGAACCGACAAGCAGTTTGTCGCCGGGCTCAGCCTTGAAACGGGCAAAGAACTCTGGCGAACCGCCCGCCCGCCGATGCGAGCGGCAGATGGTGAAATGCAGAAGGCTTACAGCACTCCGCTGATCATTGATGTCGCAGGTAAGAAGCAAGCAGTCATCCCCGGCGCGCAGTGGATGTGTGGGTACGATGTGAAAACGGGTGAAGAAATCTGGCGAGCCGACTGCGGTAACGGATTCTCAACAACACCAATGGCTGTGTACTCGGATGGTTTGGTCATATGTTCGACAGGCTTCATGGCTCCCCAGTTGGTCGCGATCAAACCGGATGGCTCTGGCGACGTCACGAAAAGCAAGATCATGTGGAAGTCACGAAACGGCGGCAGCACAATGCCCACCGCTGTCGCCCACAAAGGACTCCTGTACTGCCTGAGTGAGAAAGGGATCCTGAGCGTGCTGGACACCAGGACTGGCGTGCTGAAGTCACGCATGCGGATCGGTGGCAAGTTCTGCGCGTCGCCCCTGGTCGTGGCTGACAAGCTGTATGTTGGCGATCAGGACGGCAAGATGATCGTCTACTCGCTTGAGAAGTCTCCCGACAACCCGACACCGCTGGCTGAGAACACCCTGAACGGGTCCATCATGGCGACACCAGCAATGATGGGCTCCGACATGGTCATTCGCACCAGCAAATCGCTGTTGCGAGTCCGGCCTGAGTAACTCCAGACCAAAATCGATCTCAAGCTGCAGCGAGCGAGATCCCAACTACACACGCCCAACGATTTCACGGGGCCAGACATGTCGCTGCGACGCATCTGGACGCGTGCAAAGGTTTTGCGTTACTCTCAGAGGAGCGGCAGGGCCTTAAAAACTGCACCCGTTGAGAGGCTGCCGATGTCCGGCAGGCGCGTTTCCCGTGGTAGAGATCAAGATGCCGGAGATTCCACCAGACCTGCTGGAAAAGCTCTCCGGCATGTCCACCACCATTATCGTCGGAGCCGCAGCAGCGCACCTGTTCGCGTTCTTCGTGCTATGGATCTGGTCCGGACGCGACCTGCGACGAATTGTTGGTTCGCTGGACGAATTCACGCGAGGCCTTAAGCACCGCAGTGTCCTGAGCAAGAACAGCCACTACTCAGACCAAATTGAAGCGTTCATCGCAGACATCAACGATGTTCTCAGCGACGAAACTCGCCAGCAGGATCGTCAGACCTGCCTGCTGCGGATGAACATCCTGGACGAACGCCGCGGCTACATGGATTCGATGTCGTTTTCGACGTCGTACAACATCTGCCGCACGATGATCGAAGCCTACCCGCTCGCCGGCGTCCTGGGCACAATCCTCGCCATCGGCGCCGCGCTCCAGTCGGACAAAGCGGCCGCCATCGAAGCCACCCTCTCTGGAATCGTTGGTCGATTCGGAGACGCCATCTGGTCCACCTTCGCCGGTCTCAGCGCGGCGATCCTGCTGATGTTCATCAACAGTATGCTCGAGACGCGATTCCAACGGCTCAGTTCGAACCGCGAACACGTCCGCGACATGATCGCACGAGCCAAGCGTGAACTTTCGCTGATGGTGGG
>CAYZYB010001398.1:0-1759 GCA_964481505.1 uncultured Planctomycetaceae bacterium
ATCTTAAGGGACACAGCCGTAGCGTAAGCGAACTGATGAAGATCAGTGGCTACGACGACCGCCCCCGCGAATTCGAAGAGCTGGTTGAGATTCTGGATGGATCGCTGCGGTTGATTTCTCCGGTCGACGACTCAGATCAGGAAGAAGTCGGTGACTCGGATGATCAGAGCAGCTGCTATCAGCTCTCTCACGACTTTCTGGTGAGTTCATTGCGTGAATGGCTGACTCGAAAGCAGCGAGAAACGGCGCGAGGCCGTGCGCAACTTGCGTTGGCGGAACGCGCGGAAATGTGGGCGGCACGGCAGGAGAAAAATCAGCTTCCATCCATGCTGGAGTGGATCCGAATTTCTCTCTGGACGCGCGACCATGAAAGAACAGACGGCGAAAAACAGGTGATGAAGGCCGCTTCTCGTCGGCACAGTGCCACGCTGTTGGCGGCGTGCGCGGCACTGATGGCCTTTTCGCTCTTTCTGTTCTGGATGCAGACGCGACATCGTCAAACTCTTGTCGCAGAAAAGGTCGCAGCACTGCTGACCGCCGAAAGGGATGAGGTTCCCGATATGCTGCAGCAATTGAAAGTGATGCCGGGGCCTGTCGAAACTGAACTACGCGAAGCCATGAATGCCGAGGCTACCGCAACGCCTGGCAAACTTTACGCCAGCCTTGCACTGCTGCCATCGGATCTGTCACAACAGGATTTCCTCATGCAGCGTGTCGTAGATTCCGAACCGGAAGAACTTCAGTTGATCGCAGACACGCTACGACAGGAGAATGTGCGACCAACTGTGGATCTGTGGGAAACCATCGACTCTGCAACAACTGCGCCGCGTCAGAAGCTGAGTGCCCTTGGCCTGCTTGCTCAAACAAATCCTGCCGATGAACGCTGGGAAACGGCAGGAGACTTCGTCGTCGATCAGGTGGTTGTCGCCCCTGCTTTGCAGGCGGTGGCGTGGTCGAATCTGTTGACCCCAGTGAAGGCGCAACTGACACAACCACTGATGGCTGTCTTTCATGACGAAACCAGAGAGCCCGAAGAACGGACTACTGCCGTAACAGTGCTGGCTCGGCAAAATTCAGACGACGCTGAGTTTCTGTCGAAGCTAATCACAAGCACGTCCGCTTTGCAGTTTAATGCGGTGATGCCCTATGTTGAAAACCTGCGTGAAGCCTGCGTGCCATTGCTGAAAGACGTGATTGCTAAGCCTGTCGGACCTGGTTGGGAAGATCCCGACGGTTCATCGTTTACGGCAACTGACGATGCAGATCAACAAGTGCTTCAGGAAGCCAGCGGAGTCCTCACGCCGAAGTTCGCTTTCTGCCAAAACATGCAACTGGCAACGTTCCGTGAATTCGTGGCGCCCTTTTCAGAGAAAGGCTATCGTCCGGTTTCTTTCCGCCCGTTCAACGACGGCGAAAATGTCGTTGTCGCGGCCGCATGGAAAAGAGACGGTCGATCCTGGGCGATCAACTTTGGCGCATCCGCCGAGGAGCTTCAGCAGGATGACATTGCCAGGCGTGAAGCACAGCTGTGGCCAGTTGACATCGCTTACCTGAACGGAACGAACGAAGCCGGAGAAGTCGTCGATCTTTACACAGCGCTGTGGGCAGAGCAGTGGGACGATGTGTCGGATGCGACAATGTATGTCGGTGTACCCGATGCGGAGCATCTGGAGCGACAAACGTCGCTGCAAAACACGAAGCAGTTCCTGAAATGCGAGCTGCAACTGCAGAGCGTCGAAGGGGCGTCTCTGCACTGCGC
>CAYZYB010001399.1:0-1759 GCA_964481505.1 uncultured Planctomycetaceae bacterium
GGCGCCTGTGATCACCAGCAGCGCGCGGCCGTCGTACTTTTGAAGCAGCCCTGGTGCTTTCTTTTCGGCTTCGTCGCCGACGGGGTCTGGCACAAAGCCGTCAACTATCCGGCGTTCTGCATCGACGGGCAAAACCTGAAGCAGAAGAGGGTCCCGGCGATTTCCTGGTTCCATACGAAGTGCAAAGCTCCGTGGCACCAAAACCGGGAAGGAGTGTCGATTGTCATCCGGAGAACCAAACGGAGTCTCAGCCGCTGCCGAAAGCTGCAATTCTGCCAGCAATTCCGCAGAAGATCGGATCGCATCGGCCAGCTCCCGTTGCCAGGACACCTGACCGCCGATTGAGCTTTCGGTCGCTCCCCTACGTACCGCAGCAGGTAAATCGCTGTCGATCGGCGGCTTGGCCGAACCAGATGTCACGTGATTTGCGCTGGGAAGAACGGGCATCAGTATTCACTCGGCAAACGTTTTTTGTTACTCTTCCGGCCTGAAATGACCAAACCAATGCTCTGTCGAAAGCCTCGCAAACGAGGCGGGTCGCAGGATGACTGCATCGACGAACAGCTGCAACATTATCAAAAGCAAAGAACATCACCAATGGCCCTACCCATTGAGAAGTACAAGAAGGGCGGCAAAGTCCTTATCAACGACGATCCTTACGAGATTGTGGAGTACACCTTCGTAAAGCCAGGGAAAGGCCAGGCGCTGTACAAATGTCGCCTTCGCAACATGCTGAAAGGCGGGATGCTGGACAAGACGTTTCGAAGCGGCGACAGCCTGGAAGAGGCTAACGTGAGTCGAAACGACGGATCGTACTCCTACCGCGATGGCGATTCGTATTACTTTCTGGATGCCGAAACGTTCGAACAATACGCACTCTCAGCCGAAGCGTTCGCTGATCAAATGCGGTTTGTGATGGAAGGGTCTGAAGTCCAGTTGCTGTTCTTCAACGGTAACCTGATCAGCATGACACCGCCGCAGCAGATTATTCAGGAAGTCACTTACACGGAACCGGCTGCCAAGGGAGACACGGCAACCAACGTGACCAAAGGTGCAACACTGGAATGCGGCGCTGAAGTTCAGGTCCCCGCGTTTATCAAAGAAGGTGACCGAGTAAAAATTGATGTCGAATCCGGTGCGTACCTCGAACGTGTCGCGTCTTAGTGAAAGTAAACTGAATTCGGTAGCGGAGCGGCTGGATGCTTCTCCGTTGCCAATAACTCCCCCTGTTTTGCCACTCGAAAAAATGGAGTCTTGACGATGGCTAATGTCGAACTCGCTTTCACCGTTGCTGCAACTGTTATTTCCGTTTGGTCCATGCAATCGCTATTCAGCGAATCGACTTAGGTTCCCAAACGGAATCTTCAGTGATCGCGTGGATTGTTTAGCCTCCCGGCGGGCGCGTTTGCCCGAACAAAGTCATTACGCACCGATCCCTGAACTGCACGACTTCGCAACGCTGCGTGTGCAAAAGAACTCCATCCGATGTCATCCGAAACCGCCCACAACGGCAAGCTTTATATCGAAACTGTCGGCTGTCAGATGAACATGCTGGACAGTGAACTTGTCGTTGCTGCCCTTCGTCAGGACGGATACGAACTGACAGACGATCCCAAGGCCGCCGACACGCTGCTGTTCAACACCTGCAGCGTCCGTGAACACGCGGAACACAAAATCTACAGTTCACTGGGCCGTTTAAAGTACGCCAAACGGACGGCTCCCCAGAAGGTCATCGGTGTCATGGGCTGCATGGCTCAGA
>CAYZYB010001400.1:0-1757 GCA_964481505.1 uncultured Planctomycetaceae bacterium
ACCTTATAAGGAAGCGTTTCCGAGAGAAAAGTGTTTTGAAATTCTGGAGGAAGGTCGTGGTGAACACTTCGACCCAGCAGTCCTCGACGCATTCTTTAGCAAGTCAGACGAAATTGTCGCCACGCAAATGCAGCTGATGGACGAAGAAGAAAAGTTCGTCGGCGAAGACATGGTGGAAAACACAGAGCACTAAACCGGCAACTTCGCGTCGTGGTTGATCGATTCATCGCTGGCAGTTCTTCAACGCGACGCTCAGTTGCGCCATAGCCTACATCTGATTGCGCATTTTGATGGTCAGATATTCGTTGATCAGACGTTCCGTGAGTTCCGTTGGTGGCGTGTCCACAACCATCACACCGTTCTCACGCATCTTTGCAACCTGTCGAGCCTGTCCTGTCAGAATCTGAGCCGCAGCTGATGTGTGGAATGCATCGATATCGGTTTCCGGAATTCGATCTGCCATTGTTCGCAATCCGACATCCTGTAGCAGCACACACATCGGAAGATAGGGCAGTGAACGCAGTTGGAGGCTTTCCCCGATCAGGCTTAACTGCACTTCGTCAGTCACGAACGTGATAAGAATCACCAACGCTCGCTTACGCTGCATCAGCGCCAGATATTCAAGCGCCAGGTTGTAGTCAGCCGCTTTGTCGCTGGCCTGAATATCATAAGTGGAACGCAGAATATTCTGAATCCCCGGCTTGCCTCGCACTGGCCGCACAAAGCGTTCGATGCGGTTCGAAAATGCCATCAACGAAACATTATCGCCCTGACCCAGAGCAATGTAGCTGAGCATGATGGCGGAATTCAGGGCCTGGTCGAGATACGAAATGCCGTCGGTTTCGTTTCGCATAAAGCGACCGCAGTCGACCATCAATACGATGTTCTGATTGCGTTCTACGTTGAATTCCCGAGTGATGAGTTCGCGTTGTCGGGATGTTGCCTTCCAGTCGATTTGACGAATTTCGTCACCGTACCGATATTCACGCAACCGTTCGAATTCTCTTCCTTGACCTGGCATTCGCTGCATGCGGACGCCGATTTCTGACAGCCGGTTTTTGCTGGCCATTAGTTCGTAACGATACACAGCGCGGATGTCCGGATAGATTCGCACGGGCGTTTGCAGCGAACGCACTTCGTGGCGTGTCCACAGACCGAACCGTGTAGGATATCGCAGATGCAAAGCGTTCAGTGTGGCCGCACCGCGTTTGGTAGGCGTAACGGTGTAACTGACGGACTGTTCTTTCCACGGTGGCAACTTTAGCGTTTGCGGCAGTCGATCCGTTTCGCAAAGTTCACCAGCGTCGTCGTGAATGGAAAGGTTCAGCGAATGCCGAGATTGATTTCGGAGCACAACCTTCGCTGGATTCTGAGTACCGACGCTCAGCACGTCAGAGATTTCGCGAGCCGCTTCGATGTCGGTCGGCGATGCACTCACCAGCACGTCCACACCCGCGGCAACCACGAGTGCAATGTTTAGCAGTAATGCGGTGTCGGCAAGGCTGCGGCCGGACAAGTCGATACCGCCCACGAGCGGCAGGAAATCCGGAAAGACATCCGCGACACCACCCAGCAACAGCGGGGTGGTCAACAGGATGGCGAGGGAGATCAGCAGTTTCGACGGAATCATGAAACGGGGGCCTGGACGCTTTCCATGATTTGTACGATGGTGTCGTCCGGCGTCAATCCTTCGATTTCCGCTTCCGGACGCAGCCGCAAACGATGACGCAGAACCCAGGGAGCCAACTCCTTAATGT
>CAYZYB010001401.1:0-1756 GCA_964481505.1 uncultured Planctomycetaceae bacterium
GCTGTGACATTGGTTACCTTGCCTTCCAGAATCTGATCGGCAACCAAATCTGTAATTTTTTCAATGCCATCAGCAAAACGAACTGCTTTGAATTGTGGTCGAGGATCGCGACCCGGCTTTTCAAGCTCGGCGATGATGTCCTTGATGGTCGGTAAACCAAACTGTTCGTCAACAAATTGGCCAGGGTCCAGAGCTTTCAGCTTGGCACTATCGCCGATCAATGTCGAAAGACTGCAATTTGACGCTTCGATAATACGCTTCACCACCGGATAACTTTCCGGATGTACGCCAGAGAAATCAAGAGGATCACGACCGTTTCGAATGCGTAGGAAACCTGCCGCCTGTTCAAACGCCTTGGGCCCGAGTCTGGGTACTTTTTTCAGCTCTTTGCGAGTTGAGAACATGCCTTGATTATCACGGTATTCAACAATATTCGCAGCCAGTGTGGGAGTCAGACCGGCAACCCGAGACAATAACGCCGACGATGCGGTTTCCAAATCTACACCAACGGCGTTAACACAATCTTCAACGGTGGCGTCAAGACTTCTTGCCAGCGCGCTCTGAGACACATCATGCTGATATTGACCTACGCCAATAGCCTTTGGATCGATCTTGACCAGTTCCGCCAGAGGATCCTGTAATCGGCGCGCGATCGATACGGCACCACGAATAGTCACATCAAGATGAGGAAACTCGTCTTCGGCTAGCTTGGAGGCAGAATAGACGGATGCACCCGCCTCCGAAACCACCACTCGAGTCATTATCAGGCGTTCGCCGCCGGGACGAGAAGAGAGCGCCTGGATAAGCTCATCAGCAAGCTTCTCAGTTTCACGGCTTGCTGTTCCATTTCCTACAGCCACCAGTTCCAATTGGTGTTTAACGCACATGTGAGCGAGTATTTTTAACGATTGCTGCCACTGCTGCTGCGGCTTGTGCGGATAGATAGCAGTATGATCCAGCACTTTACCGGTGGCATCTATGGCCGCGACTTTCACGCCCGAACGATAACGTGGATCCAGCCCCAGCGTGGCGCGCGCACCTGCAGGCGGTGCCAGCAGGAGATCCCTCAGATTACTGGCAAACACGCCAATGGCTTGAGTATCGGCGCGGGCCCGCAAATCCGACATCAACTCGCTTTCCAGGTGCATCGAGAGTTTGATTTTCCAGGTCCACGTAACCACCTGGGCTCGCCAGGCATCGGCGGCGAGCCCCTGATCGTTGAATTGCAGGTGCTCTGCGACCGCCATAATGTAAGCGAGATCGTTGAATTCATCACCTTGCTTGTTTAATAGCTGTAAGGAGAGAACACCTTCGCCTCGACCGCGTAACATGGCCAGCGCACGATGTCCCGGTACTCGTTGATACGGCTCCTGATGATCAAAATAGTCACTGAACTTGGCGCCCTCTTCTGCTTTACCCTTGACCAGGGAAGAACACAGATAAGCCTGGTTTTGCAACAAGGTGCGTAGCTTTGCAATCAGCAAAGCATCTTCGGAAAAACGCTCAATAAGGATATAGCGGGCTCCAGTTAGTGCTGCCTGTATATCTGCAACCTGCAACGCAACATCAACTGACGGATCGTTGACGACGAAGGATTGCGCCAACGAATCAGGATGCTGCTCTGGCGATGACCACAACTGTTCGGCCAACGGCTCAAGACCAGCCTCGATGGCAATCTGACCTTTTGTTCGACGCTTCTTTTTAAACGGCAAGTAAAGGTCTTCCAGCTCTGCCTTAGTTTGTACCTGTATAAGTC
>CAYZYB010001402.1:0-1755 GCA_964481505.1 uncultured Planctomycetaceae bacterium
GGCTACGGCAAGGCGATATCCGTCGAATCGCTGCTGTGGTTTCGTCGGCACGATGAATCTTCCGCGTCTTTGAAATCGATGCGTCGACGGTCGACTGATCGGGAAGGTTCGCACCTCAATAATCCCTACAAACTGTCGAGCATTCTTCGACTCGGCCACCTCCATTTCAGTGAAGAGTCGCTCCTGGGTGTAGCTGTCGCCGACCTCGACTCTCGCAGCTATGCGCCGATCGAGGTTGACGTTCTCGGCTTCAAAGACAGATCGTTCGGTGAGCAGAATCGTTTCTTCGATGCGTTGCTCGCTGCCATCAACATCGTCATACGCGATGGTCACCTTGCCGGTAAACGATGGCTCCATCTCTGGCAGGGGCACCACTGAGATTCGAAACGACGGAGGGATCGATTCGATCGAAAGAGTATCGTCGATGTTCAAACCCGTGCGAATGAGGACCAGTCCGTCCGGCGACAGACCAAGCGAACTGACATCGCTCAAATCCGTCAGCAGTCCGTTCTCTTCACGGGCGGCAACGATGATTCTGGCATCGCTTTCGCTCAGACCAAAGTCCACCAACTCTTCGAAGGACATCGCATTTAGATTCTGGGGCATGTGATACCTTCGTGCTCGAGTTTGACCGTACTGCCGCTGACTAGAAAAGAACTACGGCGTGGTGAGGCAGTCGTTATTCGCAAGACCAATGTTCAATAGAACTCAGAATGTGCAATATTCATAGTCCCATGCCGCATTCCGCCATGAATCTACGAAAAGTAATTGAACGTTTAAGGCAGGGCGTACCCTCAGTCACTTGGCCGAGATTCTGCTCGCGTCGGTGAGACGAACCGGCGCAGTTTCCGGAGCGGACCCAACTCGCCTTGGTCTGATCGTCCGGAAGCAGTTTGCGTTCGCGAGAAAGGGCATCTGTGTCACCAGATTGACGGCGCGAAATGACGGTTTTCTGACTGCGTACGAGATTTTCCTTGCGTGCACAGGACGAACCGACATGATGCACGTGGAAATTTGCCTGAGCGCTGATTGCCCGGCGCTCCGAAGTCCGCTTGTGAGGGTCATCAGCGTATCGCCGTTATTTCCCCGAAGGAGCCCGGCGCTTCCATCAAACACACGCCGGCAAGATGGGCAGGCCAATGTGAAAATGGAGAGCCGAAACACTCCATAGTCGGCCTGTTGCGCCGATTACGGGAACCGCCGAACAGACGTGGCCTCTTTTTCGGATTCCATAGCTCGAACAGACAACCGAAACTGACCGCCCTGACATTGGATGCGGTGCAGTCGGAATAGCGGCATCTTTTCGTGATACTTGCGAAGATCAATTGTCCGCGGCAGTGTCGTGGGAGGAATCTGACCAGCGATGGCTGGGTTGTTGATCATGTTCGTGTAGAGGTCGGGTTGAGCGTTGCCGCTGGCGGGTTCGGCAGAAAGCTTGTTCAACACAATCGCCCACGTTCCATCTGTCGCCGGTTCGCCCTTCAGCTGCACCTTCACCAGTTGCATGATCCCCGGTTCGCCCATCTTCGGAATGATCTGAAACTTCACCTTCAGAATCAGCCAATTGTTCGAATACTGCACAGCCACCGGCTGAACTTCGGCAAACTTTAATGAGAACAACAGCGGCTCCTGAATCAGGGTATCCAGCTGCGAAAACAAATCCTTCAGTTGCCCAAGACCGCCGCCCGGCTGCTGAAACATCACCGCCAATTGCTGCAGCGTGCTGTCAGAAACTGTGAGGCCCGCAATTGGCAG
>CAYZYB010001403.1:0-1755 GCA_964481505.1 uncultured Planctomycetaceae bacterium
GCTTCATTGAGTAGATTGGGAGCTTCTGTGTAGCTGCCGTGAAAAAGTTGTACGTTGAATTGATTCAGTTTGTTGCTAGCGAACTCAAGCATCATCGGATCGCGATCAAAGCCAACCAGTCGTCCGGTTTGACCGATTCGTTTTAGAATCTGCAAACTATGACCAGCGGCTCCAACGGTCCCATCCATGACAGTCAGGCCTTCCGAAAGCTGCAGATAGTGCAACACTTCGCGAGGCATCACTGAAACGTGAACGGATTCCGAGTTCATCAGTCGGAAGGGCATCTGTTGATCAGGCAACGGTTTGACCGATGCAGGGGCAACGATGAATGGAAAGGATGTGGGGAAGGGAAGATAGAAGTGACAAGCAGAACGAAGTGCAAAGGGTATTCTTTGGCAGAAATCGCGGAAAGAGCAATTCTGCAGCGTAAAAACGCTTCGATTTCCTGTGCCGACGGGAAAAGACGGGCCCCGTTTAGCTTCCCCGCTGAATTTCGCGGCGTTGCCGCAACAACTCAAAATACTCCCCAAGTATTCTGGGAGCAGCGATGGCATTGCGATCGAATTCGCCTTTGTACTCGTCCATCAATGTGTTGAGTTCGATGGCTTCCAGTCGAGTCGCGATTTCATCCGCTTTTTTCTTTTGCTCTGGAGTCAAAGTGTCGTCGGCTGCTGATTTGGCGGCATCCAGTTGGTCCTGAAGCGCGACTGCCTCACCGAGCGTGGCAAGGAACTGAAACTGTCGCTTTCGCTCTCCGGGTTCCGTCGATGCTTCCTGTGCGAGGTCTCGAAATTCCTTAATCGCCTTGGCCGCATTATCGCGAGACAACTGATAACAGCCGAGTTGCACGTGTGCCCAAAGTGCTTCTTCGGTATTTGGGTGGTAATCGAAGACAGCACGCCAGGCTGATTCGTTGGTCGGATTCAGGATCGCTTCCGCGTACTGTCGAGCGGCCGTTTCCTGCATTGGGAAATCCGGTGTTTTGACTTCCAGCCTCAGCGGGCGAAATAGTTGCTGGCCACCGGCCGCTCCCACGATGCCACACAATAGCAGCCCTGCCGTCAGCATCTTTCCGGATGGAATCGATGATCTCAGCCATGCACCAAATGACGAAGTGTCGACGAATTCGTCCTGAGGTGATTCGCCGTCCAGGCTGTTGAATGCCTGTTGCAGTTCTTCCGGCGTGGCGTAGCGGTCTTCCGGTTTTTTTGCCATCATTTTGTGAATCACGCGACAAAGTGATTCCGGCAGGTCACGACGGTGTTGTCGAAGCGGTGCGGGGTCGTCCTTGAGATGCTGAACGGCGACGGTGACAGAGTTTTTCCCTGGAAACGGTGGCTCACCGGCGAACATGTGATAGCACGTGACCCCGAAAGCATATTGATCTGTGCGAAAATCCAGGGGATCCCCCTGAATCTGCTCCGGGCTCATATACCACGGCGTCCCCATGGTGGTGCCCGCCTGTGTGAGATTCATTTTTTGAGTTGGCTCGTTGAGTTGAGCGAGCCCAAAGTCGGTGACCTTCGCATCTTCTGATCGTGTCAGCATGATGTTTTCAGGCTTAATATCGCGATGGACGATGCCAGATGCTGCAGCGGTTCTCAATGCCGCGGCAACCTGCTTCATCCACTTAAGTCCCCTGGCAAAATCCGGCGGCCCATTGCGTTTAAACCATTGGCTCAGATTTTGTCCCTGAACATACTCCTGAACGATGAAGTGAAGATTCTCCTCCGCCCCAATCATATAGACCTGCAC
>CAYZYB010001404.1:0-1752 GCA_964481505.1 uncultured Planctomycetaceae bacterium
CAGCAACGGCTGTCTGTTTCCGAACATGGCCAGTTGTATGATCGCAGTCGACCAGGCGACAACAGAAAACGGCTGTCTTCAGGTCATTCGGGGCTCACATAAAATGGGTCGCATCGACCACGTCAGCCGCGGCGAACAAACAGGAGCAGAAGAAGAACGTGTGGCGGCGGCCCTCAAACGCCTCGAACTGGTTCACGTGGAACTCCCCCCCGGTTCGGCCGTCATCTTTCATGGCAACACGCTGCATCGGTCTGACCAAAACCTCAGTGACCATCCGCGTTGGGCATTCATTTGCTGCTACAACACGAAGAACAATGATCCATGGAAGGAATCTAAGCATCCTCGTTACAGCCCATTGGCTCGCTGGCCGGCTTCGAAAATTGCCGAAACCGCTCAGCAACAGCTAAGCGACCTCCAGACCATTGGCTGATTCTCCAGAAACCACTCGCGCCGATCGGGAAGAGCTATCCCGGAAAATTAAAGACGCGGCAACAAAAATCGGCTTCGACGTGACGAAAATCGCGGCGGCGGCTTCACCGCCGGGCTATCACCCGCTGATCGAATGGATGAGCAACGGCTACGCCGCAGACATGGCCTGGATGGAACGTCGCAAAGACGCCTACCAGCATCCGGACGGTGTTCTGCCACAAACACGCAGCGTTGTCGTCGTCGCCTTAAACTACCACAACGCAGAACCGGATGATTCGACCACCCGAATCGCTCGCTACGCATGGGGAACGGAAGACTACCATTCGGTCATGCGCCGAAATCTCAAACAGCTGTCGGCAATCATTCACCAGGAAAGACCGCAGGCAAAGTCTCGTGTCGTTGTCGACACCGCTCCACTACTGGAACGCGACTTCGCCAAGCTCGCCGGAATCGGTTGGATCGGAAAAAACACGATGCTGATCAGTCGAGACATCGGAAGCTGGTTCTTCATCGGTGCAATCCTGACGACAGAAACTCTGGTCTACGATGAACCATTCGAAACAGATTTCTGTGGCAGTTGCACAAAGTGCCTTGATGCCTGCCCGACAGACGCTTTTCCGAAGCCGCATGTGTTGGATGCCAATCGCTGCATCAGCTACCTGACCATAGAACGCCGCGACAAACCGATTCCAGATGATCTGCGAAGCGGCATCGGAGACTGGATCTTCGGTTGCGACGTGTGTCAGGAGGTCTGTCCGTGGAATCGCTTTGCCCCCAATCAGTCATTGCGGGAGTTTCATCTTCACGATGAACTCAAAAATCTGAACGTAATCGACCTGCTGCAGTTGACGGAAGAAACTTTCCAGCAGAAGTTCGCAAAGACTCCTCTGGAAAGAACGGGACGCGACGTCATCGTGCGCAACGCCGCCATTGTCGCGGCAAATCACGGAAAAACGCAGGTGATCCCCTATTTGCAGCCGCTGACGCACGATACCAGCGACCTTGTCCGTGAAGCAGCCGAATGGGCCATACATCAATTGACTTAAAGCAGGCATGGCGACGACAACGGCAAATCCTGTTTACCCGTTTTTGTGCTTCGCATAAATTCCCGTCTGCAGGGCTGCGATCATGGACGAAGACCACGCTCAATGGAGTTAACAATGACAACTTTGCAAGACATGTATCTTCTGGCACAGGCAGAACTTCCGGCGAATACCGAACCGAGCTTTGTGTCCAGCATGTTTTCCAAAGCAACGGACTGGGTGATTGAACACACTTCCGCCGAATGGATCATGCTTCAGGTGCAGACCTACGGTCCAAATC
>CAYZYB010001405.1:0-1751 GCA_964481505.1 uncultured Planctomycetaceae bacterium
GTATAGCCGTTTGGGATTCGTTCGAGATAGTCCTGATGCTCCGGTTCAGCCTCCCAGAAATCGCCTACGGGTTCTAGTTCGGTCACAACCTTGCCCGGCCACAGCCCTGACGCATCCACATCCGCAATGGTATCCAACGCGATCTGTTTCTGATCTTCATCCACATAGTAAATGGCCGAGCGATAGCTGAGACCCCGATCATTGCCTTGTTGGTTGGGCGTGGACGGATCGTGGATCTGAAAGAAGAACTCCAACAGTTCTCGGTAGGAAATCAACGATGCGTCAAAAACAATCTCGATCCCTTCAGCGTGGGTGCCGTGATTGCGATAGGTCGCATTGGGCACATCGCCGCCAGTGTAGCCAACGCGGGTCGAAGTGACGCCGGGTTTCTTGCGGATCAAATCCTGCATGCCCCAGAAACATCCCCCTGCCAAAACTGCGCGTTGTTCGCTCATGCCACATCCTCCACTTGGTTCAGGTACTTTCCGTAACCTTCAGCTTCCATATCGTCCCGATGCACAAAACGCAGCGACGCCGAGTTAATGCAATAACGTAAGCCGCCCCGGTCACGTGGTCCATCTGTGAAAACATGACCTAAATGGCTGTCGCCATGTTTCGAGCGCACCTCGGTACGGATCATGCCAAGACTGGCATCGCGCAATTCCGCAACATGTTCTGGTTCGATAGGCTTGGTGAAAGAAGGCCACCCGCAGCCGGATTCATACTTGTCCGACGAAGCAAACAGCGGTTCGCCCGATACGATATCAACGTAAATGCCGGGTTCTTTGTTCTTGAGAAGCTTGCCTGTGCCCGGACGCTCTGTTCCACTTTCTTGAGTGACATAGAATTCTTCCGGCGACAAAGTTGCGACTACGTCGGGGTTCTTGGTGTATTCAGTCATTTCGGGCCTCTCCCGTGTTGCGGCGAGTCTACACCTACTTTGGGATGGAAACGTCGCAAATAAAAGAGGGTGAAGCGCCGCCGTGATGCGCAAATTCGTGAAGTGAGATGCTGAAACGATTTCGTTGACAGTGCCATCGACGATCAAAGGTCGCACGGAAACCAAGCAAATAAACCGCGCTCTAAAAGCTCAAAACCCGCGAACTGGCTCACAGATTGGGGAAGGTTCTACTTTTTGAGTAACCGTGTGCGGACATATCCGATACCGGGGCCTGCCCATTGACGCGTTTGCCATACAGTCGAGTCGCGGCGATCGACCCAATAGTCGTACGTGATATTTTCGTGCGTGCCCGAGCAGTTTTCCTGCAAATGAAGCACGTTAAATTTGCGTTGAACAATCTCGATGGTCTCGTTGCCGATAGCGCGCATTTCACACGAAAGATCGACCCGCGTCGTCCCGTTGTCGCCATTCGTAAAAAAAAGCGTATGAGGGCCCGAGATGGGCGAACGGGATTGGATCGCCCTCACTGCCGCGTTGGCTTGTGTGGAACCAAGGTCGCCACCAATACCCCGAGTATTGACCAAGACCCCTTGGCGCAAGGTGACCTGTGAATTGTCTCCTGTGCGCCACGTGCGTAACGCGCCGGGCCCGCCGTCTCGGCGGTTAGAAAGCGGCACAAGAAACGCGGTGGCGCCGGTATTTTCAATGAACACTTCCAGCGAGGACACTGTCAGACCCGCAATCAGTTCAGGCGTCAACTGAGGTAACGGTGCAGGTTCTGCACGTTGCGCTATCAGAATTTTAACGAAATCCCCAACGAGCGCGCCTTGTGCATTGGAAGAGTCAGAAC
>CAYZYB010001406.1:0-1748 GCA_964481505.1 uncultured Planctomycetaceae bacterium
GCACAAAAACAACTCAAGATCTTTCGTTGGCGCGATAAAGCCTCAGCCTTCCGTGATAGAAAACGTTCTAAGCAATCAATGATGTTGGACACGCAAAATGTCGGCCAGCGACAGGAAGCTTTCTGAACATATTTTGAGCGTCAATAACCGGGAAGCTATCGCGCAATTCCATAACGAATTTCTTCACCTAAAATCACGCGTGCTGTTGAAAATTGCGATGCCGATCACTCAGAGGGGTGGGACTACCCTACCGTGGATTGCGTCTTTGGCATGTTGAGTGCCTCGTGTTGCGCTTCGGCTGCGCGACCTGGGCAATGACGCTCATTGGTAAGCAAGCTCCAGAATGAAGGGGAGCTCAACGCGATTCGCCAAAGCGTTCGCAAGAGCAAGGCAGGAGGTCAGGTTTTGCTGGACGGAATCGTTCAACGGTGTCCAACTGCTGTTCAACATCCAACCGCGATGCGGCGATCCTGACCGTCGGGCAAAGCCTGACCTACTGGCCTCGTTTCTTTGAGGAGGCGACCAGTCGCCGGTCAGCCTGAGGAGATTTCGGTCGTGCAAGCGACGAAGGCCCGACAGGAACACGCTGCGAAATTTGTGCCGCAGATTGTCGGCGTCGACCAGTCAACAGTGCGTCGAATGTTCGTGCGATTGCCCCGGCCGGTGCTTTAAATGAGTAGCCCTGCTTGGCACCAAGGTCGACCGCATCCTGCTTGAATTCGTCCGAGAATGTGCGTCGGACTCGTTTCGATTTCTTTGATATACGGGACTCCTGAGTGAACTCTGATGAAGTATTCCAGAGTCCGCCAATCCTGGGCTACCGCACTTTTAAGTAGATAAATTCCCGGGCAATCTCGCTTACCTATCACTACGGCGGAGAACACAGGTTCTCAAAGACCTGCCTCGACATCTCACCAATCTGGACAAATCCCCTGTGGTGAGCGGCTTTTTGTTGACTTTGGGCAACACCAGGGTGGAATTGATCTTGCTGTTGCAGGCAAGAAGCGACAGCGCCCGCCCCTGGAAATCTGACAAAGAATGCGATTCGACACTGACTCTCGAGTCAGCAGGATGTAATGATGATGTTTCGAGCCATTTTTTTGTCGCAGGAATGAGAGGAATGCTGTGCGACCGACACGAGTCCTGATGCTTGAATTCAACGAACTTTGTCCGCACCTGTTGGATAATTGGATGGCCGACGGGCTGCTACCCAATTTCCGTAAGTTCTATTCAAAATCCGACGTCTTCGTCACATCCGCAGACACGGATGATCCGGATAAACTGGAACCGTGGATTCAGTGGTACTCGATGCATACCGGGCTTGATCTGGATCAGCACGGAATTATGCATCTGACCGATGGTCAACGCGCCGAGCACGACGACATCTGGAACCTCCTTGCCAGGGCTGGAAAGCGCGTGGGCAACGGAGGCAGTATGAACGTGCGAGGAATGCAGAATGACGATTCGTTCTTCGTTTCAGACCCGTGGTGTACAGCCTCCGGAGCATGGCCGAATGAGCTGCAGATCTTTCAGGATTTCGTCGCTGAACAGGTTCAGGAATACAGCAACACCAGCAAGAAGAAGGCCGGCGCCGCCAGCTTTCTTAAGTTCATGGCCACGCACGGGCTTCGCCCGAAGACTGCAGCATGGATTGCAAAACGCCTGTTCGAAGAGCGAACAACGGATCGCGGCAGTCAGTGGAAGCGAGCGGTCGTTCTGGACCTGCTGCTGGCCGACCTGTTTAAATT
>CAYZYB010001407.1:0-1745 GCA_964481505.1 uncultured Planctomycetaceae bacterium
CCAGCGTTGGAGCGAGGCACGAGCGAACCCCCGGGGTTTCCTTCGCGGGCTCAGTACAACCACGACCACCCGTTCCAGCTTCGCGACTTTCTGCGACTACACCCAGACTTTGGGGGCATTCGTCGATCTTGAGATTCCGTTTAAGCCGCCAGATGCCGTCACCCAGATCGGGCGGAACGAACGCACGATCTTCACTGAGAAAAAACCTGCGACTGAACATCCTTCACTCGCAAAAACGACTTCTGGATGGCAATTACTCCCACTCACTGCAGGCTCACAGTCAGCCGTGAGCACACTCCAGAGGATGGGAGTTTGATCGCGATACGGAATCGTGCCTACAGATTATTGATGACATTCAGCCAGTCAGTCGTCGATAACCGCAACGAATTTTCGGACGGAAGTTCATCAGGCACTGATGTGGCGGCGACACGCCCAGAGGCGTTTTCACCGGCCAGACTCTCAAACAACTGATCGAGAGCCTCTTCATCAGTATCGAACGCAGCAGGCAACGGATTCGCAGCCAGGCCGGTAAAAGCTGGATCAACATCCTCCTTCAATTTCGAAACGCTCTCGGAGACAGAGACCGACAGCGTCTGCGGCTTGTTAGCTGCCTTGGCTACAGCAGCTGAACTACGAACATAGCCGATTCGCTGTGAAACGCTGAGTGCTTCAAGCGGAGACACAATGCCGTCGCCGTTCAGGTCTGCTGCTGCGTCCGACTGCCCGATGGCCTGAATACTGCTCAGGGCCTCCAACGGTTCAACAACACCGTTGCCATTGCTGTCCCACGGAAAGTAGGTGATGTCGTCACTGGATGTTCCGTTCTGAATTTCCGCATTGTTGTCTTCGTTACCTTCTATCACCTCATTGTTGCTGTCGACGATCACAAACAGGTGACTTGTTTCCTGAGAAACCGTCCCCACTGCCTGGCTGGCCGCATCTGCCGAAATCGCGTGGCTGAGCAATTCCGAACGGTCCAGTTGTACGTCAACTGTGCGGCTGACAGTTTCGCCAATCGCCAAACCGGTAAACGTTTGTGTTGTGCCAGCGATTACAACATCATCGCTGTCACCGACCACGTCATTGCGAGACCAAACAACCTGCGTAGAAAATGCCGACGCCGCTACTGTGCCAACATTCTGAATCGTAAACGTAACGTCCGTTTGACCGGCAAGCACATGATCGGTAACGGCATCGAAGGCGGCCGGCACCAGATCAGCGGCTGGCTCAGTCAGCTTGATGTCGTCGACAGCAAAGTAGGCAGGTGTGTTCATGCCAAATGGACCGTTGTCTGAAGACGACAGCGAGAATTCCAGCGAACGAGCCGCACTGAGTGACGGAATAAAGACTTCGGTCCATTCGTCGACGATGTAATCCAGCGAATTGTCTGCAAAGCGGAAATCGGCGAGGAAGAAGTCCACCGTACCGATGGTTCCGTTGGCGGCATCTTTTCCAGTGATCGTCAGCAGAAACCAATCCGGGTCGTCGCCCGATTCACCACCGAATCGTTTTGCGAAGGAATCCCCCAGTGTCAGCGACAAACCGGCAAAGGTGGTGTTGTTGATCATCAGAGATTGAAACTCGCGGTTATCTCCTTCCGCCAAAGTGATCGACGGCGGCCCTGCCGGACTAAATGCGTCGACGAATGATACGCCGTACGTTGCAGAATCATTTGCTCCGTCACCACTGAATGAACTGAGATCATTTGTGAACCCAGGCGTTGTGTTGTCTGTGCTGTTAGAATA
>CAYZYB010001408.1:0-1740 GCA_964481505.1 uncultured Planctomycetaceae bacterium
TCCCACTCGAGTGCAGTGAATTCCTCATAGTTAAGTAGATCGTCACGCAACGAGCGCAAAGTCTCGAAGAGGTCGCTGTTTCCTGTCAGTTGCACGGTATCAACTCCCGTTTGAGTGATTTCCTGCGAGTCGAAGTGTCGAACGTTTCCATGTTGATCGACGAGCGTTTGGCTCTCCGAAAAGTCGATCGCCACAAATGTTTGCCCTTCATCGAGCGACATTGTTCCTGTGGCTGTGATGTCCACATTGCCGGAAAAGCCTCCACTGATCGAAGTTGTATCGACAAACACAACTTCACCGCGAGGGCCGGTCACCTTGAGATTTGTATCGCCACTGGTGAAATCAATGGCCGCGCCATCATTGAGTGAAATTGTTCCGCTGGCTCCGCTGCCGCTGGTATCAAGGATCTGCAAACGATGAACACCGCTCTGGCCGATGATCGTATCGCCATCGCCTGAACTTAAGCCAGGTGAAATGCCGGAACCAGCTGCGTAGGTGGTAGTTTCGTGCAGCACACGAAGTTCAGCGTTACCATGACCACTGGCTGTGCCTACACCAGCTCGAACTCCCGTCGTTCCTCTGACCTGCGTAAGTCCGTCGACTCCGGTCGAAAAAATGTCGGCGCCAGAATAGTACGTCTTTATGTGGCCAGCGCCAGCGATCTGAATGGAGCCGGAATCGGCTGTTCCCTGATAGTCGGTGGCGTTGACGACATCATCATACGGACGACTTTCGTAGTCAGTTCCCGCAAACAGGTAGCGACCGTCGTGCGTTGTGTTGGCGACGGAATCAAGCGTTTCCAGAATTCCGTCGATCTCCAACGCAAAAATGTTGGCCTCTGTGGGATCGTTGATCTGCCGTGTCCGCAGGGCGGTGTCTCGAGCACTCACGACCAGTTGCTGAGCAGTTCTGATTTGTACGTGGGCTTCGTTTAGAACCGCTCGAACGTCGTTAATGGCCTGGCTTTGTGCCTGAAAGTGGGACGCCGTCGCCTGATGATTCAGGATGAGTGTTTGTGCGTGCGGATCATCCGATGGCCGCTGCACGCGGATGCCACTGGCTATTTGGTCACGAAGTTGCGCCAGACGGCCGGACTGCGAACTCGTACGCTGCTGGCCGATTTCAAATTGTCGATGAGGAGTAATTCTTAGACTCATAATTTAACCGATCAGTCGCAGGAGATCGTCCAGTGTTTCATCAATCGAAGTTACGAATCGCGAAGCCGCCTGAAATGCTCGTTGAAATTGCAGCATCTCCAGCAATTCCTCATTCGGATCAACTCCCGACACAGAATCCCGCGCGTTCTCCAGTTGCAGCTGACGACTGTCGCGCTGATCAATTTCCAACTGGCTATTCGAAACAAGGACACCCGACAATCCGGTGAGGGTGGCCAGTCGTTCTTCCACAGATTCTGCGCCGAACGAAAACAGACCACGGTTTCGTAGATCGATATATCGATCCAATTGTCTGCCATCTCCGATTCCCCCTGTCCGTGATGCTGCGAGGTTCCCGGGTTCGGACTCGATGTTTGCGTCAACAGCCAGGGCGTCCAGACTGTTTCCAACGAACAGTGTTCCCAGTCCCAGGCTGGCTAACAGGCCTGTTTCGTCAGGTTCGCTGGTGACACGAACAGAAAACGAATCGCCGGTACTCAGTGTCCCCGGTGGTAACGTAATGTTAATGCCTTCGGAAATCTCGATTGCCTGATTGGCGGCATACCCTTGCCCAAAATTGAAATCG
>CAYZYB010001409.1:0-1739 GCA_964481505.1 uncultured Planctomycetaceae bacterium
CAACCAGCAGTCGTAGTTCGGTCTGCACGATGCGGGGACTGCTTGTCAGGAAGTTTGGCTATTTCTTTTTGTCCATCACGACAATCAGCTTGTGATTTTCAACGTCGTATTCGTACCGTTTGCCAACGCCAAGGGTTGGTAGCTTCAGTCCGTATTGGTCGATTACCTTGCTTTTGAATTCTGCATAGTCGCGGGGATATCGGCCTTCTGTCGCACGGAACATTTCCACGGCCTGTTTGACCTGCCCTTCGGCCAACTGTTGCTTCATTGGGTCGTAAGCTTCCAGCGCGCCGGTGATTGGATTGCTGTATTTGACTTTCGAATCGACTTGCTCTTTGCCTTCTTCAGCTTTGAATTCACCAACTTCTTTGGTAAGCTTCGTCTTCAGGCGATTCTCAGATTTCTCCGCCGTGCTTTTGATTTTGGTGGTCGATACCGCGTCCGAACAGCCTGCGAGATTCAAGATGAAAAGCGCGCCGAGCCACATCAGAGAGGCCACCGGTTGTCGTGTGGAAAGGTTAAGCATATTGGGCTCGCACAATCGTGAGGATGAACGAAACTTACGCAGCAACGGCGACCGGCTGAGGCTCGGATGCTGATTCCTGCGCGTCTTCAGACGATTCCGCTTCGGGTGTTTTCATTCTACCCATTGCAAAGCCCACAAGCGTAAGCCCACTACACAAAATCGAAAACCAATCGCCAAATAGCAGATAGATCGTGTTCCGCCCGTCGACGGGGATCTGCCCGCACATCACGGCGGAACACTGGCGATATCGGCTTCCGGTTTCCGGATCGATCATAGAATCGACTTCGCGAAAATCTCCAATGACGCCGGCGTTGTCTTCGTTCATCATCAGGAAATGTTCCGGCTGCCGAATGCGTCCGCTGGAATCGATGAATGCCGAAATCCCCGCATTGACCGCTCGTACCATCGGGCGACGAGTTTCGATGCAGCGAAATGTCGCTGCCACGAGATGCTGGTCCAGTTCGCTGGAGCCTCGGAACCAACCGTCGTTGGTGATGTTGATCAGTACATCCGGAGTCTGCCCGGTGGTGTCTTCAGCCAACACCGTTCGTCGGACCAGTTGCGGAACGGTATCTTCGAAGCAGATGATGGGAGCGAATCGGGTTCCTTTGTATTCGAATACAGATGGTTCGGCACCGGCATCGATTCCGAAGCCCGCGCTGAAAGGCGTCATCTTTGCCAACCACGGCAACACGCTGCGAAGGGGAATGTATTCACCAAAAATGACGCGGTGAGCTTTATCGTAGCGGCCCATGTATCCGGTTTCCGGACTGATGAAGGCGGCTGAGTTGTATCGACTTCGTTTGCCTTCTGCCGCGACTTCCGTCAACAATCCGATCAGCAAGGCCGCGCCGCTGACCTGGCTGCGGTTTACCAGAAGTTCGCGAGCGTAACCACTGTGCCAGCGCGCCAGTTCCTTTTCGACAAGCGCCTTGTTGGTCGCTCGCCCCTGCATGGGGAGGATACTGATGAGATCATCGTCGGTCATGTCTTCGCCGACGATTTGATCCGGGACAGGAAACATTGTTTCAGGCCAGACAATAAGGTCCGGTTGAAAGCCTGCGGCAGTGCGAGTCAGCAGGTCGTGATCATTTACCATCCGCAGCCATTGATCCGGGTCGTGCTTGACCTCAGGCGTGAAATTTCCCTGCACGGCCGCAACCACCGGGCCTTCGGTTTCTGTGACGGGCTGCATTCTGTTGAAGCCATACAA
>CAYZYB010001410.1:0-1738 GCA_964481505.1 uncultured Planctomycetaceae bacterium
GTTCCAGCCCACGCTGGTCGATTCGTTTGGGAGCGGCAGCGCCAACAAAGTGACCGATGGCATTGTTTCAAACGAATCAAGCTGGTCATCAGCGAACACCGCAGATCCGCACTGGGCTGAAGTCAGGTTGCAGGCCCCGTACCCGGTTGGTTCAGCCCAGCTGTATCTTGGGGAAGACAATGTAAACGACGTTGCATCGTTCGACCTGCAGTACCACAACGGATCGTCGTGGCAGACAATCACAAGTGTCACCGGCAACAATGCAACCGATCACAATCTGGTCTTCCCGGAAACGGTCACTGCAACACGATTTCGAATTCACACAAGTGGTGGAAATCAATTACGAGTTAAAGAATTCGTCCTGCTGCCGCCCAACGGGCCAGCCGGCTATCCCATGGGAACAGGTGTCAACTTAAACGTGGCATCTCAGCGTGCGCCGACAGCCACTTCTGTGGAAGGCACCAACTACGCCGTCAACGCTGTAGACGGCTACGTTTCTAATGACTCAAGCTGGGTTGCGGACAATTCGGCTGGCCCCCATCGACTTATTCACGCTCTTCCGATCGCCCAGAGTATTCGTTCGGTACATTTGTATTCGGGCGAGACCGGTCCGGACGGAACGATCATCAATCCGATCAGCGATTTTTCGGTTCAGTACGAGGCCCCCGGCGGCACGTTTCAGGCAATACCGGGAGCAAGTGTTTCGTCGGGCACAATTTCGGGCGGTGTGGTCACCGGAAACACGTCGGGCGAACTGATCATCACTTTTTCGTGGCCGGTGAATGCCAAACGGATTCGCATCAACACCAATCAAGCCAGCGCAACCGTCCGCGAAATGGTGGTTCTGCCAGCGAATACCTCCGCCAATGGTCCAGGCTATCCCATTGGCACGTCGGTCAAATTCGAATCTCCTCCCGCCACGCAATATGACGACTACGGCGACGCGTGGTACCGCATCGTTTCGCGACAGAACAATCGCGCCTTGGTTGCTGACGAAAACGGCACCAGTCAAACTGTCAACGCGACTCCGGAAGTTGAGCGACAATACCAGTTGCTTTACTCGTACGCGTTGGACGCCTATCGCATTCGTTCAGAAGACACCGGTCAGGCTTTGCAGGTCAAAGACGCTTCACTGGAATTCGGTGCTGCCGTTGTCGAAGGACCTTACTCAGCCGCGCCGCATCAATTGTGGCGTCTGGAACCGACGGACAGTGGGTACTTTCAGATCGTCAACGTCTGGTCCGGCATGGTGCTCCAGACAGGTGGTTCTTTCCCGAACGAAGTGACACAAAAGCCATTTGATGAAGCCGCTGATCCGGCAGATCGCGTTGAATGGCGGATGGTTTTTATCGACGACTACTTCAAGAAGGGCATCGCCAGCACCGGGGAGACTGAACCGTTTAATCCTGGCTGGTCATACAATTGGAATCGCAGCGATTTTGATTCCCTTCCTCACGATCATTTTTACACGCCGATGCAGCACCGCCAGGGCTGGCCCAACCTTACGACGCTGCATCAAAAGTATGACGACTGGAATGATGAGCTGAAACCATCTTACCTTCTTGGTTTCAATGAACCAGACCGAGAAGACCAGGCGAATATGACCGTTTCGACGGCAGTCAGCCTTTGGCCACAACTCGAATCGATGGATGTGCCACTGGTGTCTCCCGCCACCGCTCATGGTCTAATCGGCAGAGACTGGTTGGAAGATTTTTCGGATCAGGCTGATGCACTCGGG
>CAYZYB010001411.1:0-1738 GCA_964481505.1 uncultured Planctomycetaceae bacterium
ACGGAAAGCAATTCGTGAGCCACAGAATCGACCTGACCAACGGAAGGAGACTCTACCGTTTGGTGTTCGACTGGCTGCACGTACAGAAAGATCTCGTTCGGTCGCCCCCGCGGCAACACGACACGCAGCAGAGTTTCGTATAGTTGCTCCGGGCTCGCCGACTTTCGCCATTGAACACACAGAGACCGGACCGTAAACGGAATGCGGTCCAACGCAACCTGAACCGGTGATGGAGGCGACGCTTCGAGCGGGTCGATGCGTGTTCCCCGAGGCTGAACGCTGGGAGGAGGTGTCGCGGTGGACACCGTCGGCGGGCCAAACTGAAACGCTCGGCGGACCGCCTTCATCGATAAATCGACGAGTCCATTTTTCGCAGATGCTTCGGCAATATCGAGGGCCTGCAAAACCTGTTCTACCGTCGGCGGTGCTGCCGCACTGACGGTTGAGCAACGGAGACTCACGAACGTTAGCACACACACGAATGCGAACGTCACGGAAATCCGTGTACCAACACTGACGACTCTCCCGGCGAACCCATTCATCTTCAGACCGTCTGTCCGGTAACCGTATCGCGACCGTGTCGCTGCATCACGGCCCCCCAGTCCTCGACAGACAACTGCGTCGCTTCGTCGCTCAACAACCGAGGAATTTCGTCAAGAATCGGATAGCTGGCGCGAGCATCAGGGTGCACACAAACCAGAGCATCCCCATCGTGAAGCAGGTCTGTTTTCGTCACGGGACAAACCAGGATATTTTTGACTTTGTCGTAATCGAATGGCATAGCAATCGGTGGCACGCAAAAAGGGTAATGTCAGAACTAGCTCAGTGTACCCAGCAAGTCACGTTTGTCGATTCCGCACCCCGCTTTTCCCGGGCGTGTTAGCATTGAGACGGAATAGATCCGCATGGAATTCGGAACGAGCTGGGTTGCGGGGTCTGAAGTGGCACGTCGAAAGCCTGAAAAAGCAGAAGCGAGCAGAGAAACAAACCTGGTCAACTCAACAAAAACCGACGATACTTAGCACATGCAGAAACGAAAGTGACGAGCGACCGGAAATTCAAATGCGAGAGCTGATTCGACCGACGTTACAATCTTCGCCCTGTTCAACGGCCTGCTGATGTGAGTCTACCGGAAGCGCCAAAACGAACTGCCAATTGATGAGTGACGAATCATTCAAAATACGAAGACGCCGATCGAAGCGCCCGGGCAAACAACCTCCCAAACGATCAAGCATCGTCGGCATGGTTTCCATACTGGTGGTCTTCAGCGGCTTAGCACTGTTGGCGTTGTTCTATTCACATGCCGCAAGCAAGCCCGCTCCGGTTCCTGATGCCAGTGTCGCCCCCGCGATCGAATGGAACATCATTCCGCCATCGCAGTCAGAATGATGTTCCGTAATTTTGGTGGTTGCTTGCGAAGCTTGTTTGAGGCAGGCGCCCTGACTCCAGAAGGAGAAACGGTGGCTGGAACGAATGACACTGTCGCGCCTGCTTTGTGCGTAACGTGGTCTATGACGGAAACGAATTTTTGTTTAGCTTTCGTTTTGTCAGAACGTGATTGAGGATTTCATTGCGTCTCTGGTGATAAAAGTAAAGCCCTCTCTGGTAAGCGTATCGCGAAAAACCAGGGAGGGTTTTCTTATGAACGCTCGTGTATCCGATTCCGGCCAGTCTGAGAATGCCGGATTTCAGAAAATCGTTGATGCTTTTCTTCTGCAGGAAGGGCTGCCGTTTTCTG
>CAYZYB010001412.1:0-1735 GCA_964481505.1 uncultured Planctomycetaceae bacterium
CGACTACCTCTACATTCACAATTTCCGTCCGGAAAGAATGCCAGCAGGTCCGAGCCGAAAGTACGACAAGGCGGTTTTCGACGAAGCTGGGAATATAACTACGTACGAACTTGGCAAAGAACACGGTGGTTATCACGACATCGATGCTTGTCCTTCGCTTGACTTTCTTATCGCCCATCGCGACGACGCGGAGCTCGGCAAATACTTAGGCTGGTCCGTCGACAGACGTTCCGCGGAAGAGCTCTTTGATATTAGGTCGGATCCGGCTTGTTTGCATAACCTGGCTGGAGATGCGAAGTTCGCCGACATTCAAACGGATCTTCGCGAACAGCTGATGTCTGTTCTGAAGTCAACCGGTGACGCTCGCGTGCTGGATGGTGGGGACGTTTGGGAATCGTATCCTCGCGTGAGCGGCGTTCGCTGGTTCGAAACACCTGCGTGGGCCAAGGAAGATGCGACGCGCGTGCCGGACATGCCGTGGCTCAGAAAACGCCAGCCGCGTAAGTAGATTTGGCTCGGGCAGTCAAGTCGTTTTCCCTGTGTTGGTCCATGAGAACGTTGCCAACACGCTGGAGCCTAAACCCGTCGCTGGCTAAACTGGCGGAAACATCGTTGCTTCTTTTCGAAAGGTGAATGTCTTGGCAGACGTTTCCGAAACATGTCCTCAAACCAAACAGCAGGTGATCGACACCTACTTCATGGAACACCGCGCCAAGCTGGTGGATATCGCTGCCTACCTTGATCGCATCGATCGCGGTCGCGGAGCAGATCCGAACGATTTTCGAGACTCCGCATTCCGCAACGCAGTCGCAATTCTGACCGACGGCGAAGCTCACCGCGCGAAGCGGATTTTGGATCTGTTGAGTGACCACTCATCTGAAATGCCACAGTCCGCAGAAGGAATGAAGGGGGCTCTTGGCGCCGTTCCGCTGACGGATGGAGGTGCGGCGTGAGTTACATTGATCCTCACATTCATATGGTTTCGCGGACGACCGATGATTACCAACGAATGGCTCAGGCCGGCTGCATAGCGGTCACCGAACCCGCTTTTTGGGCCGGCTTCGATCGTTCGTCGGCTCAGGGTTTTTACGATTACTACCGGCAATTGACAGAGTACGAACCGAAGCGAGCGGCGCAGTTTGGGATCGAGCATTTTACGTGGTTGTGTATCAATCCCAAAGAGGCAGACGATCCGGGGTTCGCTCGCGAAGTGATTTCGTTGATTCCAGAGTTTCTGGATCACGGCAACGTGCTGGGCATCGGTGAAATCGGTCTCAACAAAAACACTCGTAACGAATTGATTATTCTTGAAGAGCAAATTGCATTAGCAGAAAAGCATAACCAGTTGGTACTCGTCCACACTCCACATCTGGAAGACAAGCTCAAGGGGACTCGCGTGATTATGGACGCTTTGTCAGCAAGCAACATCGATCCGGGACGGATTTTGATCGACCATGTGGAAGAGCACACTGTGACGGAAGTGCTTGACCGAGGTTTCTGGGCAGGGATGACGTTGTACCCGGATACAAAAGTGACTCCGCAGCGAGCTGCAGACATCATCGAAATGTACGGTGACGAACGTATCTGGATGAATTCCGCCGGCGACTGGGGCTGCAGTGATCCACTTGCTGTTCCGAAAGCTCAATTGGAAATGCGACGGCGAGGCCACACGCAGGCGGCAATCGACAAAGTCACACTTCGTAATCCGGAAGCATTCCTGAGTCAGTCAGAGAAT
>CAYZYB010001413.1:0-1734 GCA_964481505.1 uncultured Planctomycetaceae bacterium
GTGTTCGAGCGGTTTGTATTACGTTCGAACACTTCGGCCATGGAGCAACTTAGAGATCCTCGCGTGACCGCTTTGGATGAATTCACGTTGACGCTGCCCGACCGCCAACGCAGTAATTTTGCGTTAGCGGCCCTGAAGGACTTTCGGGCAGCCGGTGGCACTGTGGAGAAACTCAACAAGGGGCAAAGAGTAATCGCTGACGGAAACACGGCAGCGCCTCTGACTTATGACCGAAACATTTCGGGTGACTTTGATTTGTCGGTCGAAGTGAGCCCGTCTGTTTCGGCCGTTGCGGGTTTTCAGATTTCGACACAAAAGACAACGGCAGTGTTAACTGCCAATGCAGTTGATGGTGGCAAAACAGTGATCGAGTTTGCTGCCAAAACAACGATGGATGACCTTGAGCCCGTTCGCGAAACAGTCACTGTAGAGAGTCTCAGCGGTCTAAGATTCATTCGCGTTCAGCGAACGTTATTCGCAATGTACCAATCAGCGGGCAGTATGCGGATACTTGGAATCGCTGACTGCGACAGCGGTCCGACTTCTCAGCACGGCATTCGGTTAACGCCGATGGGTGGCAATGGAGTTACGTGGAAGTCGTTTGTTGCTCGTGCAAACAGGATTCAGTAAATGATGCCCCGCCGATTGCTCAGTCAAGTAGTCACAACGATCGTCTTTAGCCTAGCCTGTGTTTCCGCTGCAGGTAGCGACGAAGCCTTGTTTGAATCGACAACAGAATCAGCTCCGCCGCTGGTTTGGAATCGTTTTTTGACGGATTGGTATGCGATCGGTCCGTTTCCGAAAACTTCAGAAGATCGTTCGGGCCTGGAAACGAAGTTCATTGACGAAACAAAGATCCGGCTCGGCCGAGTCGCGTTTTACGATCACAAACTGCTTCGCTGGTTACCGGCTCCCGGAAAGACACTCGACTTCCGTGATATTTTCAAAGTGCGAGGTGATGTTGGGGAAAACGTTGTCGCTTATGCGATGACAAAAGTTCATAGCCCGATTGATCAGGCCGCAGTGCTGGGAATTGCTCATGATGACGGCGTTGTCGCGTGGGTGAATGGCGTGGAAGTCGCTCGGCGGAATGTCGACACAGCCGCCATTCTGGATGACACTCTTGGCGAAACGAAACTGCACAAAGGCGTGAACACAGTCGTGCTGAAGATCGCCAACGGCGACACATTGTGGCAGGGCGCCGCTCGATTCCGTCCCGCAAATCTGGAAAATCCTCTGTTCACCTTTTCAGTGACTCCGACCGGAAATTTTGGCCAACTGCCCACTGTTGAGATCGAGTTACTGAATAAAGATTCTCAGGTGCTGCAGTCGTATCAATCCGACGGCCTTCGCAAAAGCTGGCCAGGGATGAACGGCTACTATTCGGTTTATGCCAGGCCGTTGGATTCCGAACCTGTGAAGGCTCGATTTCGAGTCACAACAGGCGGAATGAAGGTTGAACAATCCGAATATTCCTGGCCGAGAGTGCTCCGAGGAAAGCTGAAACTGAAATTGTTGCCAACCACGCCACTGCATATTCATGTTGTCGATACTCAAACGAATCAACCGATTCCTAATGCGACGATTTGGGTCGACCGCGAGTTGCCTGGTGGCAGGACAGATGGAAGCGGAAAAGTGACTGTTGGAGAGTATGATCCGTCAGCAAAACAGTTTTGGGTGGCTGCTGATGGATATCAACCCGGTTCGCACAAGATCAACTTTCCAATTGGTCCG
>CAYZYB010001414.1:0-1734 GCA_964481505.1 uncultured Planctomycetaceae bacterium
AACCGCCCCAGCTCGACCCAGGTACTCCCGGATCCTCCAGCGTCAGAAAGTTGTCCGTCGTAGCGGCATTCGGACTTGTGGTCGGTTGTGGCACCTGGGCCTACATGTCAGGGCTCTTTACTGTGGTTTCGGCCAGTTCCGAATCACAGGTTGACAAGTCAGAAAATCAAACGAGCGAGTACGTCCAGGCTACTACTGATCAAACATCTTCTGAAATGAGGGAAGACGATTTTCAGGTGGTGTCGATCCCACCAATTCCTATCCCGACTTTGCCAGAAAACGACACTCTGGCTCCCGATGATTCACTCCCATCCGTGCCGTTGAGTGCGCGTGCGATTCGTTCAAAACCGCGTCCCTCCCAAACGTGGACCGGCTATGATGGCCTGTCGCGGATGGTCGTTACACTGCAACTGGAAGAGACCGGAGAGTTATACACGGGCAAACCATTGCTTCCGTCCGGCAAGATTGGCAAGAGTCGATCCGCAAATGCACTTACAGACCAATACACCGGTGCCGCCCTGGCTGTCAAAGGAACGGCGCGTTTCTACGCAATTCGTGACGACCGTACGAAGCGGACTGACGTGGACTGGGGACGAGAACGAATTCTGGAGATGGCCGACTCAAAGATTGTCGGCTGGCGTGATCCGGAACTGGGAGTCATGCAGATCCTTATGAATGACTGGGGGAAAGCGCGGAATCCTCTGAACGGATCACGGATTGCGATCACAGCGGTTGAGTCGAGTGATTCCAACACACTCGGCGGATGGATGGACGGTAGTGATATCCACTTTCGTCGCGGCAACGGGCTACCTCCTCGATTCGTGGCCACCTCTGACCCGGAACGGGTGGAGTCACTGCTGTACAAAATCACGCGACTCGGTCCGGAGGGACTGACCGATGAAATCTATCAGCAAAGACAGCAGAAAAAACCTCCTGGAGAAGTTGAGCGACGACGTGAAGAAATTTCAAAACAGCAAAGTGTTCTTCGCGCTGCTTATCAGCAGAAAAAATCGGACTACTACGCGAAACAGAGGGCTTACCGCAAAGCTGGTCGAGATCCTGCAGAACTGGGGCCTTTTCCGGAGGAGTCACGCATTCCTTACGTTCTTGGCACCAAAGAAGAGGTGTCGCAGATGCTTGCATGGGTCGAAATGATCGATGCGAACATCGATCAGAAGATTGGGCGTACAATTGGAGAACACCATAATGTGGGAATCAGTGCGTTCATGACATCCAGTTTTCAGCCTTATTTCGGTTCGCGACTGGACGATCTTTCTGAAAGTGACTTGAAACTCATTGACACGATTTACACTGAGATTTACCAGGGCAAGCACGGACGCGATGCGGATGAACGACTGGATGCGGCAAAAACATTTTTTAACGGACTTAGTTACAGCTTGTTCGGGAACGGATACTGGGCAACACTCTCTCAGGTTTGGGCCACACGCGCTGGAGCTGCCTGGATCACAGAGACAGACCGCTGGCTTGTCGATCGGCCAACTTACAGGGAATCTCTGGATGATCTCGACAAACTGGCAACCTGGCGAAAGGCAATTACATACGCCCGTTTCCTGAAGGATCAGGATCAGGCTGCGGAGCAAGTTAATGCCGCACGCGGTCGATCTGCCGGTGATCTGCTGGCTGCCATGCTGGCGGAAGACATTCCCTACGACAGACATGCTGCCGAACGTTTGGTCGGCCTGATTTCTGAAAGCGATCGCGATCGATATCAAC
>CAYZYB010001415.1:0-1733 GCA_964481505.1 uncultured Planctomycetaceae bacterium
TCCCTGCCCTTCCTGACGCTGCGGACAGTATTCGCACAGGCGGAACGATTACTCTGGCCAATGATGCCGGCGGTAGTTCTGAAGGCCGCATCATCAGTGTGGCGGGAGCATTGTTTCGGCTCACGACCGGTGCTGCCGCGATTCCTGGTGTGATCGACGTGCCGTTTAATATAAACGACACCGCCGCCACGCTTGCTGCAAACCTGGAAGCCGCCATTGATACTCATACCGGCGTTGCCGGACTCACGACGTTGACTGGCGGTCAGATTTCCATTGCAGCCGTCTCGGTGGAGACACCGCAGACGTTGATTGTCACCACAGCTGTTAACGATGCTTTGGGTGACATCGTGAGCGTCAATGGGACCGATTACGAGTTTGTGACGGGCTTCGGGACCGGGCCGACAGTCCGAGTTATCGTAGGCTCCGGCGGAAGCGCGAACCTCGTCGCTACGCGATTCGCCGATGCGATTAACACCGTCGAAGGTGCCGGTACGGCGCGGGCCGACGGAAGTCTCGTTGTGATCAATGCGGCGTTCGCAGTTTCGGAATCATCCGGCAGTCGCAGAGGTGATATCGGAATTAACGGAGCCGCCAACCAGTTGACCATGACCGATGGGGCAACGGTAATTGGTGATGATATTGTCGTTAACGGCCAGAGACTCATTTTTGTCGATGAAGGCGGTACCGTTGGCGGAAATAACATTGGTGTCGCACCAGGAGACGACGCTGATATGGTTGCAACTAAAACGGCAGATCGACTGAACGCACTCTTTGGACCAACAACTGCCACGGCCACAACCAATGTCGTGACGCTGGCGACGCCGCTGGAACAGTTCGTGATTCCTTCTATTCCAGCAGGATCGGCGCCAGTTACTTTTGTCGTTGAGGACACCGTACCGGAAACTCAACTGGTTGCTGACGCTGTCGATACCCTGCTGCAGGTTGATGGTACTTCTACACCTGTGGTTCATGACCCTGCAGGGACGGTTGCGACGGAGGGTATTCTTAACACATTGACGAACCCGATCGCTGTCGCTGAAGGAAATCGCGTCACCGTCTACAGTGCCCTTGCAACAGATCTCACCTCAACTTCTCCTGCTCTGACGCTGCAGGGCGGCGCTGGTGTCGCTGCGGGGAACCAACCGATTCTTCTGACTAATGCCACAGCTGATGCAAACGCCGTTGCTGTTGCACTCCGCCAGGCCTTAGCTAACGAATTCTCTCGTCCTAACCCACTGGATCCGATTGGCGACATCACCAATATCAAGGGGGCGCAGAATTTAGTCAATGTTATCGGCCACACCGTTACGCCGGGGACCGGTTTCTCTGTAGTGGGTGCGCTTCAGGGTGACGCTTTCGGCGTGACCAATCCGTCGGCCAGTGGGTCAGCCGCGGCACTCGCCGCCGCTGCCCGGGGGCAAAACAACGCTTTCCAGGGTGTGCACGTCGACGACATTATCATTGGATTTGCCGAACGCGGCGAAACGGTGATCAATGCATCTGCGGGTACAGGAGTTATTGCCAACAACGACATCACAGATCCCGGCAACGCTGGTGCGTTCAGCGGAATTACTGTCGGACCTTATGACCTCGAAGTGCGTTTTTCCACGGACGTCGGAGTCACTCAGCCGATGTCGCCGACTCAAGCGTTGAGCCGATCCATTGATACCAATGATCGTGAAGTTCAGCAGGTCAGTGTCACCGTTCCTGCTGATTCGGCCACTGTGCCACAT
>CAYZYB010001416.1:0-1732 GCA_964481505.1 uncultured Planctomycetaceae bacterium
CAGTTCCGGCACAGGGATGTTCTGCTCGATTGCATGCCGAAAAAACGTCAGGGCTTCGTTTTTCATGTCTTCCGCAATTCGTTTACGGTCGAATAATGGAAACAGATCCGGGTCGGGTTCCATAAAACTGATGCGGTCAAGTTGCAGCCAGGCTTGCGGGAATTCACGCAGAAATTCGTCTGCAGCGGACGTCGCAAACTGATTCGTGACTTCGCTGTGTACTGCATCAAAGCTCTGCAGCTTGCCATTCTGCGACAGACTCAGGAGTCGTTCGTCCGGTGTCGTGCTCTTCAGGAAGTAGCTGAGTTTTGCGGCGAACCTGTCAGCCGCATTGCCTTCTGCCGGATTGATTAGCAGAAAAGAAGGAGTCACCAGAGTGGCCAGGATGCCCTCCTTGAATGCTTCCACGTTGCCGAGACGTTCGGCGTTCGACTCTACGAGTCGAACAATCGAATTCAGCTCACCACCCCGAACATCACGTCGCCAGGCACGCGCCGCAATCGGACGAAGGATCGCTTCCGCCTTATCGACCGTTGGGTTCTCTCCAAGCAGGGCGAGCTGTCTCTTTGGCGGCCAGCTTTCGAAAATTGGCCCCTCTATCTCTGCACCGAAGACGCGAGGTCGTGGTCCCTGCCAGAATTCCGTCCAATGGCTCCAGTGATTTGGAGCTGTGCTGCGCCGGCGTGAATTGGAGACGACTTGTTTGAGTACCTGTGCGTAAAGTTCCGGATTGTTTTCTTCGATGTAGTCGGCTGCGATTCCGTACTGAAACTTAAAGTTCCCGTTCGAACGCTCTCGTAGTCCATCTGTTGGATAAGACATCTGAACTTTGGTCCCGGCCGTTATCCATTCTTCGATTTCGATTACTCTGACTTCGTTGTCCGGTAGCTCGTACGAGTGAACGCGATCACCGAGGTGTACATTCAGTCGAATTGGATCGCCGCGGTAGATCCCTGTTGCTTCTTCGTCGTAGATTCCACGATCAACGCCTGTTGCCTTGATCCTGATGCGGTAGCGGCCTGATGTCGGGACGGTTTCGAAATTCGTGAAGTACATTCGTTCGCGCATGTCGTGGAAGTCCAGCGAGTCGGCGTTTCGACCGGGCCGTTCAGGACGTGGTCGCTGCGAGCGGCTGGTTCTCATTAGCTTCGATGAGTCAACCGTATAACGTTTTGTTTTCGGGCGGTCGCTGGAAAAGATGGTTTCGTCAATAACCTTACGGAAGGCATTGATGTATTGATCCAGATGAAATTCACTGATGCCAAGTGAATCACCGTGCGTGTCGAATCCATCGTGCAGCACGTCGCCTAACAGGTTGGCCATTGGCTGGTGAGTTCCGACGTCTTCGATCAGCAGCACGTCGGCGACGCTGAGAGCGAGTTCGCGGTTGTTGAGCCGCCGCGGACGCATACGAAAATCTGTGTTGGCATCGCGGTTGTAATTGGCAATCTTCTCGCGAAGAAATCTGATCAGGCGCTGTCGTTCGGTGGTGGTTAGTTTGCTGTGTTCAGCGGGCGGCATTTCGCCGAGTTCGAGGTAGCCGATGCTGGCGGCCCATTGTTTGATGTTCTTCCTGCTCGGTGTGCGGCCGAGCGTTTTTAGATCGAAGTCACCTTCCGGCTGTGCCTTCGCATGACACTTGCCACAATGGATTTTCATCAACTCCCATTCGTCGGCAGTCGCGGGGCATGGAATCGCAGACAGAATGAAAAGTGAGCTAACAGCAAAGATG
>CAYZYB010001417.1:0-1732 GCA_964481505.1 uncultured Planctomycetaceae bacterium
ATTCGGATCAGAAGAATTCCAAGTGGAGAATGGGTGATTGTTGACGGTCCAGGCGACGGCTTGCAGAAACGTCACAACCTCCAGGGCCCGATCGACGACGCCTTCATGGATTCCTTCATGTTCGTCCGCCCCACCGGCACTGCAGCAAACGAAGCTGCTGGCAATTGGGCGGCAAGCGAACTGGAGCGAGCGATCGTTCACTGGCGTCGACACTTTCGCGGCGATGCGCTTGTTGTGAACGACACAGATGTGACTGACGAAATGATTCAATCCGCGAACCTGGTGCTGTGGGGCGATCCTTCGTCGAATCGTGTGATGGCGAAAGTCGCCGGTCAGTTGCCCGTTAAGTGGACGGAAAAGCAGATCGTCGTTGGAGACAGGACGTACGATGCCGCTCATCATGCTCCGATTCTGATCTACCCGAATCCGCTGAACCCCGACCGCTACGTCGTTTTCAACAGCAGCTTCACCTACCGCGATTATGCGTACCTAAACAACGCTCGGCAGGTTCCGATGCTGCCGGACTGGGCGGTTATCGATCTGCGCACACCACCGGGTAACGTCTGGCCAGGCAAAGTGGCCGCGGCAGACTTCTTTGACGAACAATGGCAGTTGAAGAGTGCTGCTGAGTAGCCGAAACGAAGAACGACGTTGCAACGACAACGGAGCAGTTTCGAAATCTGGAATTTGCAATTTGAAATCGCAGATCCGAGTCTCAAATCCTCAAATCTGAAATCTCAAATTGTTCAACGCTTTCGCTCCGACGGAAACAGCGGATACTGATCGTTCGCCGTATGAGCGGTCTCCAGCAACACGCGGAGTTCCCGGACCTTCTGCGGGTGTTGTTCTGCAACGTTGGTCGCTTCGCCAACATCGTCAATAACGTTGTACAATTCGAATTCTGACGGCTTGTCCGTGGCAACCTGTAACTGGACCAGCTTCCACTCGTTTTGCAAAACAGCTCGCTTACCTTTTTGTTCGCTGAACTCCCAGTACAGAAAGTCGTGTTCTGTTTGTTCACCGCCGGTTAACTCTGCGACCATCGATAAACCATCAATATTGTCCGGCACGTCCGCGCCGGCAATTTCTGCAAAGGTGGGCAACAAATCCTGAAAGCCGCTGATGTGATCACTGGTCTTTCCGGCGACCACTTTTCCGGGCCAGCGAGCAATTAGGGGAACACGGATCCCGCCTTCGTACAGGTCGCGTTTCATGCCGCGAAGATCGCCGTTGCTGTTGAAGAATTCCATCTTGTGACCACCTTCCTGATGCGGTCCGTTGTCGCTGCTAAACATCACCAGCGTGTTTTCATCGAGTCCCTGCTGCTTGAGTTCGGCCAGAATTCTGCCAACGTCGCGATCGAGGTTGTGCATCATCATCGCGAAACCCTTTTCCGGTCCGGGCCAGTCCTTGTTTTCAAACTGCCCGAATGACGGTACCTCCATCCCCTTTTCCGGTCCGGGATTGTGTCGGCCGCCTTCGTTGTTCGTATGCGGAATGTTGAGCGCGTAGTACAGAAAGAACGGCTGCTGCTGGCGTTCTTCTGCTTTCAGATAGTTGAGCACTTCTTCGCTCAACAGGTCCGGAGCATAGTCGACCTTCTTCGTCGCCACGCCGCGGCCGTCCTGACCCTTCCAACGTTCCTGGCTGATGTTGCTAAGCTGTTCGCGTCGGCCGTTGCGGATCAGGAACTCGGGATAAAAATTGTGAGCATGCCACATGCTGATGTAGC
>CAYZYB010001418.1:0-1731 GCA_964481505.1 uncultured Planctomycetaceae bacterium
GACGAAGTGATAACTGCTGCCCTAAAACATTACCGAGGACTGGGGCCGGTTCGACTGGGACAACTTCAGGAGGCTGGAATCTTCACGTGGCATGATGTCATCAACTGTGCCCACCAGTTGCCAGGCGTTCTACAGTCAGAAGCAGTTGCGGAAAGCCAGCGTTCGATTGATGCTCTTCAGCAAGGCAATGTTCGATATTTCATTGATCACTTCGCACCGCAGGATCGCTGGCGGATCCTGACGCAGTACCTGGACGACTGTGCGTTCTTCGATATTGAAACCACCGGGCTGGAAATCGACGACACGATCACCACCATCGTATGCTGGCACAACGGACGGCTGCACACATTTGTCGAACACGAAAATCTGGACGACTTTCTGGACCTGATGGACAACATCAAGTTGCTTGTGTCTTTTAACGGCAGCACGTTCGATGTCCCCCGTGTACTTGACGGCTTTCATATTCCCGAACTTCCATGTCCTCATCTGGACCTGCGTTGGCCCTGTCACTACCAAAAACTATCAGGCGGCCTGAAACAGATAACAACAACGCTTGGGATTTCGCGGCCCGCTGATCTGCAGGATGCAGACGGTGAGCTTGCCGTTCGTCTGTGGTCTCAATGGCAACTCCAGCAAAACAAAGATGCGCGCGATCACTTGATCCGCTATTGCGCTGCAGATGTCTTGTTGCTGCGACCGCTGGCGGAACACATCGCCGGTCGGCCCATGGATTCGCTCAAGAACCTGTGGGACGAACTACCAAACGCTGCTCCGATCACGGAATCATTGGGGCCGCGGGAGCAACGAATCAAACAGCTAGTCGACAAATTCGGTCCCGCCAGCCCGCAGGTTCTGCGAACGCGACGACGGAGAGGCTCCTAATGTTCCCTTCCGTTCATTTGAGCCTTTTCCGGTGACTTCACTCTCGATGGTGAATCAAGCACCGTGAGACGGGATTTTCCGTGAGTCACGTGCGGATTGAGAATTTAACGGGAAAATCGAGCCTGTTGACGCCTCGCCTTTGATTGCCCTGCCGAATCGGAGAGAATCCGCGGCCAGTTGAACGACGAACAAACTTTTCGAACACTTTTCTGTGGAACACTTGCCGTTATGGCCAAAAAGACAATCGCTGCCGTTGATGTTGCTGGCAAAAAAGTCCTCATGCGAGTTGACTTCAATGTGCCTCTGGATGGAACAACCGTGACCGACGACGGTCGTATTCGCATGGCGCTTCCATCGATTAAGTCTGTGATCGATCGTGGCGGGAAGCTCGTCCTGATGAGTCACATGGGAATCAAGAAGGACAAAGATCGTTCCAACTTCAGCCTCAAACCCGCCGCTGATAAGTTGGCAGAGCTGCTGGGGCAGGAGGTTGATTTTGCGACGGATGTCGTGGGAGACGATGCCAATGAGAAGGTTGCCAACCTGCAGGATGGAGGCGTGGTGCTGCTGGAAAACGTTCGCTTCGAGCCGGGCGAAAAAGATACCGACGGAGCGGACAGAACAACGTTTGCAGCCAGGCTGGCCGCTTTTGGGGACATTTACTGCAACGACGCTTTTGGCACCTGCCACCGAACACACGCATCGATGGTTGCCGTTCCCGAAGCGATGGCCGGTAAGCCTCGTGTCGTCGGATTCCTCGTCGAAAAGGAAATCAAGTATCTCACCGACGCGATTGAGAATCCGCAGCGTCCCTTTGTTGCGATTCTTGGCGGCGCAAAGGTGTCGGAC
>CAYZYB010001419.1:0-1728 GCA_964481505.1 uncultured Planctomycetaceae bacterium
AGCCAGCACGTCGTTTGCTGAAGACACGGGCAATGCTTCGACAACAGGTGCGTCGACAGTTATTCCTGTGACAGTTTCGCGAGATGGTGACACCAGCAATGACCTTGTTGTGTCCATCGGAACACCGGACACCGGGCGTCTTACCGTTCCGGGTTCCCTCATCATTGCCGCCGGTCAAACGGAGACAACATTCGACGCGACAACGATCGTAGACACGCAGGTGGGCGAGTCCGACGCTGTGGTGACAATCACAGCGGCAGCCGCAGGTGCGGAAATCGACACACTGGAATTTACTCTGATTGACAACGACGCGGCCACGCTTACGGCGTCGTTCGACGTCCCAAGCATCAGCGAAGATGGTTCTGCGGCGGTAGGGCAAACTTCGGTTCAAGTCACGCGTAACACTCCGACAACAGACGACCTCACGGTTTCACTTTCGACAAGCAATAGCGACAGGCTCGCACTCTCTGCGAGCACTCTTGTAATTCCCGCGGGAGAATCATCGGCTCTGCTGCCAGTCAGCGGCATCAACAACGACCTTCTTGATGGTGACACCTCGGTTACTGTCACGGCGACAGCGACTGGCTTTCAGGCGGCATCGGATTTTATTTTCGTCACTGATGATGATGTGAATCAGCTTTCTCTGGTGGTAGATCCAGCGGTCGTTGACGAGAACGCCGGAGCTGGCGCGACGACGGCAACGATCAGCCGCAACATCGTCTCACCTGCGAACGATTTGGTGGTATCACTGGCTGTAACAGGGGATACGGCACGGATCTCTGTTCCCGCAACCGTCACCATTCCGGCCGGGCAGCAGAGCGTTGACGTTACGTTTAGTCCAGTTGATAACAACGTCGTCGATCAAGCAGGATTGGTTGCGACAGTAACCGCAATGGCCGATGGCTTCGAAAACGCAGTCGCAGATGTCACGGTCACAGATGACGATGTCGCCACACTGACAGTCACCCCGTCGTCCACCAGTATTGACGAAAACGCGGGAACCGATGCCGTTATGCTTACGATCACTCGGAATACGGTCGCAACAACAGAGACGGTCGCTCTTTCGTACTCCGAGTCCACTCTTTCCGGCCCTGCGACTGTTGTCTTCGATGTCGGTAACGACACGCAAACCATCTTTCTGGATGCAATCGACAACGATTCATTCCTGGAGAACGCGGATGTTATCGTTACGGCCACAGCGCCGGGGCGATCGGACATCACAACCACAATTGCAGTTGCAAATGACGACGCCCTAAGCCTGACAACGGACGTTTCATCAAATGTCGCGGTGGTGTCAAACCGGATAGAAGCAAGCCGCCCGGCAGCGTTGATCACACGCGATAGTTCCTTCACGGTCACGGGAGTAACGGCTCCAGGAGCCACCGTCCAGATCGAAAGTAGCGGCGACGGTAGCTTCGACGAACAAAGTGCCACGGCCGGTGCCGATGGCAGCTACTCCTTCGATGTACCACTGACCCACACAGCTGCCAACAACGGGTTGAACACTTTTCTGGTCAGGTCTGTTATTCCAACAGAATCTGTGGATGAGATTTCAGCGCCGATCGACGTGCATTTGGCAATCGGCACGATTGTGCGTATGCAGACGAATGTTGACTTCGATGCGGATGGCAACAACGACTTTATTGACGTCGAACTGCTCGACGTTGACGCACCAAACACAGTAGCGAACTTCCTGCAGTATGTTGACGACGGCAGCTACGACAATAT
>CAYZYB010001420.1:0-1722 GCA_964481505.1 uncultured Planctomycetaceae bacterium
ACACTCTTCCAGCCCGGTATCGTTTCGATACCGGGCTTTTGCACTCACTGTTGAGCATGCCATGGGGCGCTGGCCAGACAATAATCGATCAACGTTAGTGACGTTCCTCCTGATCTTCGTGCTGTTTCCGCTGTTGGCGTGGCTGTGCGTCTGGTTTATGAACGCCTGAGACGACGTGGTCACAACGGACTTCGATATCTCCCGGCTTACTCAACAACAGAATCACATTCAAAGGTTTGGTAGAACACCGTGACGGAACAAGAGACTCCAGTTGACGCCGTTGACCCAACTGAAGCGGCTGAAGAAGCGGCTGCCGCAAAGGCACGCAAAGCGACGCTCCTGACGGTTTTTGTTGTCGTCTTTATCGACCTGCTGGGCTTTGGCATCGTGCTGCCTTTGCTGCCCAGGTACGGAGCCCACTTCAACGCGACCAGCATGCAGCTTGGTTTGCTCATGGCTTCGTTTTCCGCCATGCAGTTTTTGTTCGCTCCGATATGGGGAGCGCTGTCTGATCGCATCGGACGACGACCTGTGCTGATCATTGGACTGATTGGTTCCACGCTTGCCTATACAATGTTCGGCGTTGCCACGTCACTCGGCCGTAATGGGATGCTGCTGGGTTTGGGACCGTTGCCATGGCTGTTCATAACGCGAATCGCGGCTGGTATTGCCGGAGCAACAATCGCAACAGCTCAGGCCGTCATCGCAGACAGCACGGGCGCAAAAGGGCGCGGCAAGGGAATGGCTTTGGTAGGGTTGGCATTTGGAATTGGCTTCACGTTTGGCCCGCTGATTGGTGCGGCTTGTACTTCGGGAAATCCATCCATTGCGATGAATGATGCCCAGTATGCCGCCGTGCAGAAGTGGGAAGCATCAACCGACAACATCACATCAGACGCATTGGTTGCCCTTCTTTCTAAAGACGGCGAACTCCGTGACGCAGATAAAGAATCGGCAGCAACCCTGCTCACGAAACCGAAAACGAAAACAGAAGTGCAGCAGGCCCTGTTGGCTCCCCCATCGGCAATGCCCGGATATGTTGCGGCAGCGTTGTCGGCATTGGCGCTGCTGCTTGCCATCAGCAAGTTGCCCGAATCGCGGCCCGCCAGCGATTCACCAAATTCCACGAAACCAAAAACCGGGATTCCGGGACTGGGATCTGCACTTAAGCACCTGACGGCGAAAAAGTTTGCCGTGATTCTAACAGCGATCTTCATTACGACATTCGCGTTTGCTCAGTTCGAAAGCACACTTTCTCTGCTGACCCGCGAATTTGGTTACAGCTCAAAACGCAATTTTCTGCTGTTTGCGTACATCGGATTTATCCTGATGATTGGCCAGGGCATCCTTGTGCGACGCTTTCTTCCGCGAATCGGTGAATACAAAATGGCGATGTCGGGTGTAGCCCTCATGACGGTGGGCTTTGGGCTAATCGCTCTCACGGGCAACCGCACACTCGCGCCGAACGCTCTGTGGTATATTCTGCCGATCGTCACGATCGGCTTCTCAGCAGTGACACCATCGCTGCAATCGTTGTTGTCTCAGTCTGCTGGTGAAGACGAACAGGGAGCCGTTTTGGGAACGGGACAAAGCCTGTCGTCTCTGGCTCGAATTCTTGGCCCCTACATTGGCATCCAGTTGCTCGACGTATCTGCGGCGACACCCTACGTTACAGCAGCCGGGTTGATGTTGATCGGTGGTTTGGCGATCAGCGCAATTCGG
>CAYZYB010001421.1:0-1718 GCA_964481505.1 uncultured Planctomycetaceae bacterium
GGATGGCACTGCACAATTTGTGGCACCGACGAGGACGTTCCGCTCTGAATCTGTTGGGGGTCATTGTCGGCTGCACAATGTTATTGATGGCTGCGGCTGGCGGAAAAGGCATTGCTGATGCGATCGATAGAATGTTCACGTCGTCGGATTTCGTGCGGCAGATTCGAACTCGACCAGATCATAATTTTGGGCAACAGGATGTGCCGCCGGAAGTCACCGAGTTCGAAGCGGAAATTAACGCGGATCGCAGGGAGCGTGTTGTCGAGTTTATCGAAAGTCAATGGCGGTCGAAGAACCTTTCCAAAGATCGCCACCACCTGACTGCAGATGTCCTTGCGGAATTTGATAGAATCGATCATGTCGCTGAAGTGATTCCAAAGGCGTGGGCGAATGGCGTTCTGGATGTCGATGGAGTGACCTGCCTCGGAATGATTGAAGGCTGCAGCCTTATTGGCACACTCTCCGACAGGATTGTCGCTGGCAGGATGTTAAGCACCGACAACCCGCACGAAGCGTTGATTGACGATGTTACGGCATGGCAACTGGGATTTCGCGACGACGCAGACCTTGAAAAATTGCCGGGGAAGACCGTTACCGTCACGATGCGAAACCCTCACGCGGCCGCGGTCGCAATTTCTCGCAGAAACGCTGACTGGAACAGCGCAGTCTTTTATCTGGAACAGATACAGCTCGCGTCGGCAGTAAAGGCCCTGCTCCAGGATCTCGATTCAACTTCTCTTAACGACGATCAAAAGACATTGATACGGGAAGCGGTGGCGGATTCTTTGCCGGAGGAAATGTCTGGTACAACAAATAAGCCTGCAGTCGCGGAGCCCGCGGCATGCAGGACGTTCACGATTTGCGGTGTCTATCGCCCCGGGAGAAAGAATGACGTTTGGGATCTCTTCCGTCGGGCAGTCATGGGGTCACGTGGCGGCCTGCTGATTTCCCCCGGCGCTGTGCGAGAACTGTTGCGTGAGACGGAGCAGGACAAGTACATTCACAGCACCCTGGTGACCGTCGATGACTACAGACAACTTAAGCAGGTGTGTGAGGATTTGAAAAGTGTTGGCGCGGAACCCTATTCGGCCTTGCAGGTTGTGGAGAATATGGAGGAGGCGATCCAACGTGCCCAGATGGTTGTTTACGGCCTTGCGGCCATTGTCTTGCTGACAACGAGCATCGGCATCTGCAATACATTGTTCGTTTCTATTCTCGAACGTACGCCCGAATTCGGCATCATGAAGTCACTTGGCGCCGAAGACCGACATATTCGGCGACTGATGTTATGCGAAGGAGCCTTGCTTGGCTTGGTAGGAGCATTTGCCTCGATTTGTGTCAGCACTGTTTTGGCAGCGATTGGAACTAAATTTCTGAGGCACTATGTCGAGGCGCAGATCAGGAGTGATCTTAGCTCCGGACTGTTCCATTTCACGCTGTTGCCAGCAATCTTCGTCACTGCACTAGCAGTCATTCTGTGCGTCATCGCAAGCCTGATCCCGGCAATAAGAGCGTCACGGCTTGATCCCGTCGTGGCGATGAGGCGGACTTAGTCACCGGCGTTCGGATGGCCTGAAGGTGCATCAGAGCCCGTTCGGAAGACTGAAAAACGTGTGTTCTTCTTGACGGAAGATGTTGTGTGGCTTAATCTTATTGCACAGAGTTGACGATTCCACACTGTGCTGTGCCCGCCTTTTGCCGCCCCCGAACTCCCCCCT
>CAYZYB010001422.1:0-1717 GCA_964481505.1 uncultured Planctomycetaceae bacterium
TATGATCATGGCTATCTGGCTTGGCGGTCTGCTGAACAGTCTTCCCGTGTACCTCAGTATTCGCTTCCCGGGTTCCATCATCACGCGACACGTAATTTCATTGACTCAGCTGGTTTTCTCCGCACTACTGATCCATGTGACGGGCGGACGTATCGAAACCCACTTCCATATCTTCGGATCTCTGGCATTCATCGCGATGTATCGTGACTGGAAGGTCTTAATTCCAGCGACGCTGGTGACGGCGGCGGACCACTTTCTGCGGGGTGTTTATTGGCCGGAATCTGTCTTCGGCGTACTCGCTGCCAGTCCATGGCGTTCATTGGAACATGCTGGCTGGGTGATCTTCGAAGATATTTTCCTGTTAATTTCCATCCACTTTAGCGTGCAGGAAATGAGAGGCATTGCTCGACGAACGGCACAACTCGAATCCACAAACGAATTGATTGAAAAGACAGTCGAACAACGAACCACCGAATTGAAGGACGCCGCAGCCGCCGCAAAAGCTGCCAGCGAAGCGAAGAGCCAGTTTCTGGCCAACATGAGTCATGAGATCCGAACTCCAATGAATGGAATCATCGGACTCACTGACCTCTTGCTGAAAACAGAACTGGCAGCAGATCAGCGACGTCAACTGGATCTTGTAGCGGCGTCCGCCGATTCTTTGATGGCCGTGTTGAACGATATCCTTGACTTCTCAAAGATTGAAGCCGGAAAAATGCGGCTGGATAATGAAGCGTTTGAACTGCGTGACATGGTCGGCGACACGCTGAAAATGTTTGGCTTGCCAGCTCATCAAAAAGGACTGGAGCTTGCCTACCGAGTCGGACCGGACGTGCCCGGTCGGGTTGTGGCAGACGACGCGCGCCTTCGCCAAATTCTCGTAAATCTGGTCGGCAACGCGCTGAAGTTTACTGAAGAAGGGGAGATCTTCGTCAGGGTGGACCTCGAAGAAGAAACCGATCAGGAAGTTGGCCTGCACTTTTGCGTAACAGATACGGGAATCGGAATTTCACTCGAAAAACAACGTGAGATTTTCGATCCGTTTATTCAGGAAGACGGCACCACCACCAGAAAATACGGCGGCACCGGACTCGGCCTCACCATTACGATGCGACTTATCGAAATGATGGGCGGACGAGTTTGGGTGGAAAGTGAACAGGATAAGGGAAGCGAATTTCATTTTACCGTTCGATTCGGAAAGGCTGAGGCCGAAGTACACACTGAAGTGCCATCTCGCTGCGTTTCGTTTGAAGGGTTGCGGGTTCTGATCGTAGACGACAACTCGACCAATCGTATGATTCTTGATGAGATGGTCCAAAGCTGGCGAATGACACCGACCGTCGTTGAAAATGGTTTTGCTGCCCTCGAAGAACTCGAAAAGGCAGAGGCTGCAGGCGAAGCGTTTTCGCTGGTTCTGCTGGACGCTCACATGCCTGAGATCGATGGTTTCGAGGTTGCCGAACGCGTTCGAGCGAAACTCAGCAACAATAATGTCACGCTCATGATGCTCAGTTCCGCAGATTGCGATTCTTCGTACGAACGCTGCCGCGAGCTAGGGGTTGCATCCTATCTTGTGAAACCACTGAAGCAGTCGGAGCTTCTTGATGCAATCGTGGACGTCCTGTACCAAGCCAAAGGGGATTCGCCGACTCAGATCGTGGAGCCAGTCGTGGAGGAACGCGACGCGCTTTCAAGTATACCGAGTCTGGATGTTTTG
>CAYZYB010001423.1:0-1717 GCA_964481505.1 uncultured Planctomycetaceae bacterium
CGGCAATAGCGCCGATCGGAAAATGTGCCTCGCGCGGACTCCACTCCAGACAAAAGATCAGCAGAAAACAAATGACAGCAACCATCGGCCCGGAAACCCCAAAGACGAGACTGAGAGGACGTCTTGAGCCATCTTGGCGTTTTGTTTGAAGGAACACGACCAGGCCCAGTAAAGCAAGGATTGGCCCGGTACCCAAAATCGTCTCAATGTCAAAAACGGCCAGGACAACTCCGACGGCAATCGTCAACAGTTGGAAAAATATCGCGAACCGAAACCACAGAGGATGGCGATCGAGCTGCTCGATCGCTGGCTCATACAGCGTCTCCGGGGCCCTGTATGGGTTATGGTCATCCGACGCTTCTGCCGTAGCCTTTGACTTCTGCAAACCCATCGCCCCACATTTCCTGCTCTGCAAACAAACGCCGCCCTGACTTCCCATTTACGACATCGGTACGACACGCTTCATCAATGTCGCGGGGATCACCAAAATAACCACCGTTGTTGCCAGCCTTCCACTGCCTGTCAGACAAAAAGTCATTGCGGCATCAACGAAGATAATGTTCAACAGCATAAAGCCGACCGTCTTCTGCAACAGCCGCGGATGATTCGCACGAATCGCTTTTGTGGCACGATACCCAACGTTGCCGGCAATCAACGCCAATGCGATTAACGCCCCCATTGCCGCTCTGTTTTCGACGAGTGCCCGCCAGCAGGTCGCAGCGTCAATGGCCAAGCCGCACAAGCTGATTGCCAGCCCCACTGCGAGAAGACTCCTTTTTGACTCTCCTGTTTCGTACCTTGCGAACCACGTAATTCCAAAGACGTAGACTCCCAAAGCCACCGCCACCCACAGCGCCGGATTCGCATCCCAGACCCACTGTCGCCCATTTTCGGAACAACTGGCTCCCAACATGACGTTCAAAAAACGGCAGGTCGCCATTCCAACGGGTGCCGCGAATGCATTTTTCAGCACCGAATCATACAGCACAACGACAGCTGCCAGAACAATCGCAACAACGATACTCGTAGAACCAGCCGCCGAACTTTTTCCCGCAAACCAGGCACCAGCAACTCCCACGACAATCAGCAGCGTTCCGAAAATCGCCGCCGCATGTTTAGAAATCCTTCCGGAAGGAATCGGTCGTTCCGGCCGCTCTATTGCATCCAGGCTCGCATCAAACACATCGTTCAGCACCATTCCGCCGAGGTAAAGTCCGGCGCTGGCAGCGATGAGCAACCACAGAGTGGGCTGAACAATGACATCAGGCAGATGTCGACTTTCAGCACTGACATAATAACCACACAGCACATTTGACAACGCCGTGAAGACAGTCGGCAGCCGCATCAGCTTAAGCCAGGGCATCACTCCGGATTTTGAAGCGGTCACATCTTGTTTTTCACAGCCCATCGATTGCTTTGATGAATGTCGGGGGAATAAAAGCGACCGAGTCTACAACGAATCCCCGATGATCGCGATTGCACAACGGCCATCAAACCAGAAAGCCCACATCAAGTCACGGCGGTCGTTCATTCCCCCAGCGTCGCCCCGCGACTGGCCCTCGCATTTCCCGATTGAGGGAACATCCGCCAGATAGAATCCCGCAGCAGATGAAACGTTCAGGAAGCGGCATTTCCAGAGTAGAAATTTCTCAAACCAGCCGCTAAACTCCACCCACACGCATCCGTAGCTCAACTGGATAGAGCACCGGTCTTCGGA
>CAYZYB010001424.1:0-1715 GCA_964481505.1 uncultured Planctomycetaceae bacterium
GCCTTCTACTTTGATGGTCAGTCGTTGAAAGAAATGAGCGTTGCATTCGACAGTCCGATCGGAACGATCAAGCGACGACTGCACACTGCTCGACATCGCCTGCACGACGTCCTGTCTGCCACCGGCATTGCCGGATGAACGACATGAAAAATCGTGAAGGTTTCGATGAAAGACAGCAACGCGGCGAGAGTTTCTCTCGCCGCGTTGTTTTTTTTGGGAACGATCAACCGAGCGATTGCGTTCACCCAGCAACTACGTCTACATGCTCAGCAACTCCGGCCGTTCAAAATAGCGACAGGCTCGGCGTTCCGCGAAACTCGATGTAGCCAACAACCAACAACAGAGTCAATATGGCAACCAGTTGCAGGCGCCGCTGGCACCGTGCCATAGTGATCATGCCCGCGCAGAAAATCAGAGTGATGCCCGGGTCTCCCCATTGAACCATCGGGTAGATGAATTCCTGCTGCGAAAACGGCCAAAGGGGCTTCAACGGCCAGTCCGACAGGCCGTGCCCACTGGATACAACAGAGTCTGCCGGAATCTGACTCAAAGCAGCCAGGATTCCAACAAGAATCCAGACTGCCCAGCCCGAGAACTCTTTACCGAGTTTCCGTCGCATCGATCCATCCGGCACAAGCTCTGGCTTGCGTTTTGATGCGAAGTACGAAGCCAGACGCCCGGACAGATCGTAGCGATAGTCGATGGACCCCAGCAGAATTCCAGTAAGAAAACAGGCCAGGAGATTGTGCCCCCAAACACGGTGCCCTCGATCAAAAGTCTGAACATCGTAGAGCAGGGTTAGACCATCCCAATCCGGAGCGACCGCACACACACCAGCCAGCACGACAACATGCCAACCATATCGACGATGGAGTCCACTCGCCAAAACCGCATTTGCTCCCAGCATAGCGTGCTCAAACGTGGTCATGACAGATCTCCACAATCCGAAACCGAAAGGCAGGTGTAAGTTACATTCATGAATGCAGTTGTTAGCAAGAGCGTCCGTGTGAGCGAATTTGTCTGCGGTATGGAACGGATGGCGAAAGTTTCCGCTCGCTGGCTGGCAAATCGTGCGGCGTCGATGTTGCGTCAGAAGTCGTCCCAGTTGGATCCTTCGGTTGTTTGCCTATCATGGTCGAAGTTCGAACACGCCAGGTGAATTTACGGTGGACCAGGAAGATGAGATCTAAAGAGCTAGTTTTAAGCGTTTTGATGTTGGTGTTCGGAAATTGCTCGCTGGCCGCTCAGCCAACGCAGCCGCCGAACATTCTGTGGATTACTGTGGAAGACATGAGCCCGACTCTGGGCTGCTATGGTGACCGGTTTGCTCGTACGCCACATCTTGATGCCTTTGCGAAGGAAAGTGTTCTTTACACGAATGCGTTTGCTGCTTCACCGGTTTGTTCGCCGTCACGGTCGACGCTGATCACTGGAATGTACAACGCCAGCATGGGCACTCACCAGATGCGGTCGTCGAACCACATCCCCGCCGGAGTGAAGGGTTTCCCGTCTTATTTGCGTGATGCGGGTTTCTACACGTCGAACAATGTGAAGACGGATTACAACTGCGCAGAGAACGAGCGGCTGATTGCAGAATCCTGGGACGTTTCGTCGGCCGAAGCTCACTGGAAGAATCGGAAGCCCGGGCAACCATTCTTCGCCGTCTTCAACGATATGACGACGCATCAATCAAGGACAATGGTGTGGCCTTATCC
>CAYZYB010001425.1:0-1715 GCA_964481505.1 uncultured Planctomycetaceae bacterium
TAATCGATCTGTCTTCAAGAGCGAATCGAGTATTCGCCATCGGCTGACTATTGAATTCAAATTCGTAACTGAGTGGTCGAATGGCACCATCTGTGTCAAACTGCTGGTGAAATGCCAATTCAATTTGCACTTTCCGAAGGCATCATCAATGAACTCTGCGTTCGATCCGTATCGAGACCTGTTGGACATCCAATCCCTCGATCGACCGCCAACCCACTACGACCTCCTGGGAATCGAACAGTTCGCTTCAGATCGTGAAACCATCGACGACGCTGCTGGCGAACGGATGGCCATGCTGCAGGAACTGGCCAACAGCGAACATATGGATGCGTCGCAGAAATTACTGAATGAAGTGTCTGCCGCGCGTCGTTGCCTGCTGGACGCAACAAAAAAAATCGCCTACGACGAAAAACTTCGAAGCAAACAAAAGCGAACGACCTACAGCGTTGGCAAGACCGGCGGACGGAGAAAAAAACGTCGCGGACAACCTGTTCTGCCTGTCGGCATTGCATTGGGAATCGTCGTCTTCCTGGGAACGATTATGTTTCTGCGAAGTGGAGGCAGCGTGATACCACGAAACCTAATCGTCGAATGGCCGATGTCTGAACGCCAGGGAGCAGCGATTACGGTTGACGGAACGCCGACGGAATTCGCTGCTTCAGACCCGGTCAACCTGAACATTCCAAAGGGGCGACATACGGTTGTCTTCCAACGGGACGGCTTCAAGGACATCCGAAAGACGATGACATTCGAAGACGTCACCATTCGAATGAAGCTCGGCTGGGTACCGGATTCAAAGTAGACGTTTTTAATACGAACTCGCCGCCCGATTTTCACGGATGGAGCCAAAAACAATGACACGGCATCGGCGCCTACGGCGCAACTTTAGAAATCCTCGCGGCGATTTATGGAATGGTTAACGAAGAACATAACAAGTAACGCCACCACACATTCTATTCACTGCGAAAACGCCCGGTGTGAAACTTACTGGCCTGAAGTAGCGTCCTTGCCGTTGGACGTTTTAACTAACGTCTCCATCGCTTTGTCAATCGTCGCGGCCTCTTCTTCGTAGGTCGATCCTTCCTGGCCGTGAAGAGTCTTGTCGACCTCGCCGAACGCCGTAAACAACTTGTCGACGCAATCCTTCACCGTTTCCTGATCTGCGTCCGACAACTCGCTCTCGGCTGTCAGCTTCGACAGCTCTTCGAGCTTCGTGCCAACTTCATGCAGCGGGCCATGTGCTGCATCCACATCACCGTCGGCGAAGCCATCTCGAATCTGATCGCGAAGTTTTACGATTTCGGCCACTGCCTGCTTAAGACTTTCTCCGTCAGGCTTCTGAGCATTCGCAGGTTTGCCTGAAGCAGGTTTGGGCGGAGTGACCGTTTCGCTGGAACAGCCGGTCAACACCAACACGGCCACAAAAAACACACATTGATTGAAACCCATAACATCATCCCTGTTTTGGTTGCTGTAGATACAACGTCTGACGCTGGCTGATGCCCGCAGCCAGCGTATTGTAATTTGAAAACACCTGCCGCTTGAACCACAACCGTTCGCGACAACAGGAATATCGGCCTAATGAAAATGTTCAGCAGCTCCAACAGCAACGATACCATCGGGAGCGCCACCAACGCGAAAGCGAGCAACAACGCTCAGATTCTGCAGCGACATAACGTTGATAATCCCGTCCGCTGGTTCCGTGTAGATCGCAT
>CAYZYB010001426.1:0-1711 GCA_964481505.1 uncultured Planctomycetaceae bacterium
GGGCCAGCTTCATTTGCTGGCTCATCTTCATTTGCTGAGAGATGTTCAGATGCATAGCGAAAACGTCTGTTTTGAGAATCGCAGAATACGGTCTACGAAAAGAGCTTAAGTCATAAATGTGAATACAGTGAGCAAATCAATCACCATGAGTTCGTCGCGAGAAACAAGTCGAATGTCGTGCCGGTCGTAGGTCCAATTCGCACTCAAAACGACTGACGGCCTTTCAATGCGTCCGCAAGCATTTCACGATTGGCGAACTCCAAAACGCTCCCGGACGCGATACCTCGCGCAAGTCGCGTAATCTTAACATCATCATTTTCCAGCAAATTGGTAATAAACAGAGCCGTGCCATCGCCTTCCAGTGTTGGATTCGTCGCCATGACGATTTCCTTCACTCCGTCGCGACGTACCCGCTTCACAAGCTGATGAATGGTGAGCTTTTCCGGCCCAATTCCCTCCAACGGAGCAATTCGTCCGCCGAGAACGTGATACCGACCGGTAAATGCCCCACTCGCCTCAAGAGCAACCACATCTTTGGGCTGCTCAACAACACACACCACCTGAGCATCTCGGCGAGGATCCTGGCACAGCACACAAACCTCAACCTCCGTCAGATTAAAACACACGGTGCATCGTTTAACCGTTTCTTTGACGTCACGAATTGCATCACCCAGCGCGTTCGCGTCACCCGAGCTACTCGACAGAATGTAGTTACAAAGCCGTTCCGCCGACTTCCGGCCAATGCCAGGCAATCGATTAAACTCATCAATCAAACGACCGACGCTCGGGCCGTAAGGATGGCTCGTTGCATCTGTTTTCATTCCCGCCATCAAGTTCTCCTTCACACCTGTTCAGTCCGCCGGTACGCGTACCGCTATTGGCCACCCAACCCCAGACTCGAAAGCGCGTCGCCAAGACCTGGAATGTTCATACCGCCGGCAACTTCTGACATCGCGGCAGCTGCCGCGTCTTTCGCTTTTTGCAGAGCCTGATTCGAGGCGGCGGCAACCAGCTCTTCGATCATTTCGCGGTCGCCACCTTCAACCAGCGATTGCTCAACATGCACGGACACGATCTTCATGTCACCCGTCGCAACAACCTTGACCATTTCTCCGCCGGCGATGCCTTCGACACGGAGTTCAGCGACCTTCTCTTTGGCTTCGGCCATCTTGCCCTGCATCTGCTGGGCTTGCTGCATCATGTTTCCGAGATTGCCGAGGTTTTTTAGTTGATCAAACATCCCACTTCCTTCAAGGCTGAATTCGTGCGGATGATCAACATCACCCGCCTTAGTTTTTCTCTGCTTCTAACTGACCTTCCGACGAAGTCGCGACGCGACGAGCCGGAGCGTCTGTGATCCTTACCACCTTCGCGCCAAACAAATCAACGACCTGCTGTACGAACGCATCCTGTTCGGGATCCACATCGTCACGAATCCGCAACGATGACGGTCCCTTTACCTGTGGCGGAGCGTCATTGCGTTTCTCAACCGCCTTAGGCGTCGGTTTGGCAACCGCTGACGCCTGTTTTTCATTCTGCTTCGGCGCCTCAGAAGCCACAATTTTCAGCGAAACCGCAGCCGTGACTCCCGTCAGGCGACTCACGATCGATTCAATCGCAGATCGACTTTCCGACTGCTCAATCACTCGCTTCTGGAAATCATAGGAGCCATCTAACAATAATTCTAGACCGTTTGGCCCGGAAATTGCTA
>CAYZYB010001427.1:0-1708 GCA_964481505.1 uncultured Planctomycetaceae bacterium
GGTTGTGGGATCGTGCGTATGAAAAAACACATCCAGCAGTTGTTCGTAAGTGATTACACTCGGGTCGAAAGTCACCTGAATGCCTTCTGCGTGACCTGTCAAACCAGTACACACCTGTCGATACGTGGGATTCGGCACTCGGCCGCCCGAGTAGCCGGAAACGACTTTGCTAACGCCTTTCAGCCGCACGAAGACAGCTTCTGTACACCAAAAACACCCTGCAGCAAATGTAGCTGTTTCCGTTTTCGCACCGTCGGTTGCACTCATGGTTCAATTCCGTTGCTATTTGGGCAATTCCGAACATCTTCGGACAGCGTTCGCTGTTTCGAAGACCGCCGATAAATCCTTGTGAGCATGTTGTATGCTCTCGCCCTCTGATTTTCAAAACCTAACGTAAATAATCAAGGAGCCTCTGCCTGATGTGCGGGCGATTTACTCTTTCCACACCGGCAGCGAAGCTGATGGAATTGTTTCAGCTCACTGAATTTCCGCGAATGGATCCTCACTACAACATCGCTCCCACAAGCTTAGTGGCCTGCATTCGCCAATCTCAACAGCAGCGGCAGGCCCTGACAATGCGGTGGGGGCTGGTCCCGTCATGGGCAAAAGACATCAAAATCGGCAACCGCATGATCAACGCCCGCTCCGAAACTGCGGCGGAAAAACCTTCGTTCCGCAAAGCGTGGTCACAACGACGCTGCCTGATCCCGGTCGACGGATTCTACGAATGGGAAAAGCTCGCCAGTCGTACCAAACAACCATGGCTTATCCATATGCCAGAACGAATTCCTTTTGCATTTGCCGGACTGTGGGAAACCTGGCAACCACCGGACTCTGAAGTGGGTGATGCTGTATTGACGTGTACCATCCTGACCACGACAGCCAACGAAGACATGAGCCCCATTCATGATCGAATGCCGGTCGTCATTCCGCCTGAACATCACGCAACGTGGTTGAGTGATCAAGCCAGTCCGGCGCAACTGCAACAGTTGACACAACCAATCGCCTCAGGAAACCTGAAACGCTACCGGGTTTCGAACCTGGTGAACAAGCCAACAGTCACCTCGGCTGACTGCATCGCACCGATATCCCCCGACAATGCCGCCGACTCGCAACAACCTTCTTTATTCGATGATAAGTGATCAAACAACACGATTCCACAAACTGAACACAGCGATCCATTCAGCAAGTGATTAAACTATGCGTCGTCGTGATTTCGAATCATGGACCTCCCTTTTGATAACGCAGACTCCCCATGCCCAACACCGAATCTCTCCGCAATCTCCCCGCCGTCGACGAAATGCTGCGGCACGCTGAGTTGAAATCCGTTACCACGGTTTACCCGCGACAGCAAATCGCCGACTGGATTCGATCCGCGATCGACACCTGCCGGCAGGCAATCCTCGACGGCGCAGATATGGATAGCGCGGCAGCCATCAACTTCGTCGCGCAAAAGACAATAGAAACTTCAACTGTCGAAAATGGCCGCCGCCAGAAGCCCGTCGTTAACGCAACCGGAATTCTGCTGCACACAAATCTCGGACGAGCTCCCCTGGCAGCTCGCGCGATCGAACGCATGCGACAGTCATCCGGCTACGCCAACGTGGAAATGAATCTCTTCACAGGAAAACGCAACAAACGCGGTGAACATGTCTGCGAACTGCTCCGACAGCTGACCGGCACAGAAGACGCCGCCATTGTCAACAAC
>CAYZYB010001428.1:0-1706 GCA_964481505.1 uncultured Planctomycetaceae bacterium
ACCTTGAACTGCGCAATCCGGGGCTGATCGCAATCGTCGGCCCAAACGGTGCCGGTAAAAGTACGATGATCAAGTCCGTGATGGGTTTGGTGCCGATGGTGAGCGGTTCGGTGAGCACGTGGGGCAGTAGCGTCGACAGTCAACGCGGACGAATCGGCTACGTGCCTCAACGTGGCAGTGTGGACTGGGATTTTCCGATCAGCGTCTTCGAAACAGTCATGATGGGAACCTACGGTTCGCTGGGATGGTTTCGACGTCCAGGAGCGCAACAGCGAGAACTGTCGATGCAGTGTCTGGAACGCGTCGGCATGCAGGATTTTACCAAACGCCAAATCGGGCAGTTGTCGGGCGGTCAGCAACAACGGGTGTTCTTAGCGCGAGCACTCGCACAGGAAGCGGATCTGTACTTCATGGACGAACCGATGGCGGGCGTTGATGCGGCGACGGAGCGCATTGTCTTCGAACTGCTTGATACACTCAGTAAAGAAGGTCGCACGATTGTGGTCGTACATCACGATCTGCGAACGGTGCCGGAGTACTTTGATGAAGTTGTGCTGCTGAACGTACGTGTGGTAACCTCGGGGCCGGTCGCGACAACGTTCACGCCTGAGAACCTGCAGGCGACGTATGGAGGAAGGCTGACGATTCTGGATACCATGGCGGAAGCCGTTCAGCAGCAAAAAGAAACGGAATAGAGGGAGTTTCGATGCAGGTCACCATCACGGCCGTTGGTCCGGACAACAAAGGTCTGGCCGATCCGATCGTCCATTACGTTTCCGGCGCGGGCGCGAACATCTTTGAAATTCAGATGTACGACCGAGACAGCGAACACCTGTTCGCCATGATGATGCGGATCGACTGGCCGACAGAAAACGAAACCGTAGCTACCCTAAGAAAGCATCTGCGAGAAATCGGTCAGATGCGAGGCCTGGAAGTCCGCGTGTGGTCGCGTGACGAACATCAACGTCCGCCTCGCCTGGCCATCTGCACAACCTACCGATCAGAACCACCTCTGGCATTGCTGCGAGCGATCCGTGATGGACGGCTTAAAGCAGAAGCTGCCGTGATGATCGGCAATCGCAACGCGTGTCGCAGTGTGGCAGAACAGTTTGATGTGCCATGGCACAACATCGGCGATTCGAAAGGTGTCGTTGACTATTCGAAAATGGAAGCACTCGTCGACGAGCACGAAATCGACTACGTCATACTCGCTCGCTACATGCGCATCCTTCCTGCCGACATCTGCTGGAAGTTCGCGGGCGGTCGAATCATCAACCTGCACCACGGTCTGCTGCCTCCTTTTCCCGGATTCCGCCCATACGAAGATGCACACCAGTTTCACATGCTGTGCTTTGGCGCCACGGTTCACTTCATCGTCCCGGAACTCGATGCTGGCAATCAAATCATCAACCAGGCAACATTCAACGTCCGTCCCGGCACACCGCTCGCGGACATCAAGCAGCAGGGCGAATCCGACCACGAACCGAACTGCCTGCTGGAAGGCGTCCGTCGAGTCGTCGACCGCGAAGTCGAACTGCACTTCCACCGCATCGCCAGCGTCAAGAGTTAGCACCAGAGCCTGAAACGCTGCCGGTCTCCACGATACTGAAACGCAGGGCCGCCAGGTCGCAAAGCCGCAAGAGATGGTGTTTCTGTGACTTTCCAATCCTTCAACGCGTTCCTCGATTCCAGCATGCAATCAAGCC
>CAYZYB010001429.1:0-1703 GCA_964481505.1 uncultured Planctomycetaceae bacterium
CCATGAGCTACGATCGTATGAAGGAAGAGGAAGCTCGGCTGCAGCAGGAAATTGCGCAGCTTTTGGCGAAAGCGGCCGCCGCGGACACCTGCGATGATCAGCAGTTTGGCAACCGGGCACGGCCCTGTGTTTTCTCCCGCAAAACCGGAATCAACGGAATTGATTACTGCTTTCCAGTGAAACGTCTCACAAAGCACGCAGCAGCTTGCAGTCGCCTGCGAATTTGGTGTGGGAGCGCATCTTTTGCATCAACAACACCTTGAGCTGTGTTCAGCAAATGTTTGGGAAGAAAAGAGGCAAGTGGAACGCCAAGTTTTCGATGAAGTTGACATGGATGCCTTTACCACAGAACGAATAATTGGCGTAGAAAGCGGCGACGATATTTTGCTCGAAACACGTTGTGGCGAGCGATCGTTTTCTATTCCGCGAGAGGTTGTGCCGGATCTGATTGAGTTCTTTCGATCCGTCATTGGAGCCGATAGACGAAGAGCCTTTCGAGTGCCCGTCACAGAGCAACAATTTACGATCGAGATTCGAAGCAACGCTGGGAATTTCTGTGTCACCCCCAAAGATATTAGCTCGATTGGCATTGGTGCTGGACTCGATGAGCAAAGCCTGAAGATCGCCGAAGGAGATCAGGTAACTGTGTTATTGTCGGGTGCCGACTGGGATATAGAATTGGCTGGCGTCATTCGCAGCGTTACAGAGTCATTTGTTGGCATCGAGTTTCCGTCGTGCCTAAGAGATGAAGAGCCAGATCCACCGGATGAATTCAGGAAGATCGTGGCTGCTCTTCAAATGGACTATATTCGGGCATTGAGACAGTAAGCTGCTGACGAACTCAGTTTTGGTTCGATTTTCGCGCAGGGGCGGGCGAGTGGTTTGCTGCATTCGCCCGTGGAGTCCGCCGCTTATGCAGAAATAATGCCTTCGCGAATCGCCCACCGGCACAATTCTATTCGGTCACGGACGCCCAGCGCTCGCATCAGGCGATACTTGTGGCTCTCGACAGCCTTTTCTGTAATATGCAAATCGTGAGCCGCTTCTTTTGCAGTCATCCCCTGAGCAATACGGATCAAAACCTCCAATTGGCGATTGGTCAGGTTCTGAATCCTCTCCACCGACACAACTTCAAAGCGTTTCTTGCGGTCGACTCTGACGCGTGAACAAAGACTTTCGGAAACAATTGTTCGCCCGCTGGCGATTACGTCCAGATCTGTCATAAATTTCTGGACACTCGCCTCTCGAGACAGCAATCCAGTCACGTAGGGGGACGCCATGTGGAGTTGACGGCATGATAAGCGATCAGCGAACAGCCCGATCACACAGTCACCGAGACGCACAGGTATTTGGCGGGCAATTGACTGTAGATGCGGACTGGAAAAATGTTCGTCCAATAGCAGAAGTCGTGGAGCATCCGCGCTTACGTAGGCGACGAGTTCGTCGACGTGATGAAATGAGCGAACGCGCCTGACCTGTCCCTGTGACGAAATCGTCCATTCCATTGACTGTGCTTCCAGCTGGCCGGGAATCCCGAGGACAATATCGTATTCTCGGCGCGTGGGGTGTTGGCTGAATGACAGTTCGTCGGAGCGATCTCCCACAGGGCCAGGGGCGCGTGATGCAATACGATTTGTTCCCCTTGATGGGTTTGTTGAATCGAATCGCGGGCCCGCGTTTGCTGTTTCTACTGGATATTCAAC
>CAYZYB010001430.1:0-1702 GCA_964481505.1 uncultured Planctomycetaceae bacterium
TATGGTGTGTTGGTATTCGTATCCGGTAGAAAGCGATTCGTTCACCCCGGCGGCATCGATTTCCCCGAATTATGCAGGTTGGACGCCTGTTTGCTGGTGAATCGGAGGTACCTGTTGGGTTACTTAATAGGCTGTCGAAAATCTGATCCGCGTAAAAGCTGCCTCTCTGAATTTAATTTTCGGTTTTGTTGCGGACTCCGGGTTTGGATCGCGTGCCTACGGGTGGAAGCATCTTATTTCTGGAAGAACGACATCATGATTTGCTGCATGAACGATTGTCCTCGCTATTCGTCGTCTGCCGGTGAAACGCAAATATGCGATGTGTGTGACAAAGAGTACCTGCTCGCCCATCTGACAGACGCCGTCAGTGAGGTCGATCGTGCGATCGATTTCGTCGATTGGAAATTTTGCATGGATGGCCTCAAGGCCGTCGGCTGCGAAAATCCGCAACTTGCCCGCGCCGCCATTCTGCTGGAAAGACTTGATCAGTCACGCACGGAATTGATGGAACTTTTCGGCTTGCAGTCGCCATCCGATTCGCGCGAAAGCGAATCGGCGATTTAGTCCATCCATGTGCCGTAGCGCCTGCCGTTCATTCGTCAGCAGCCGATCGCGTTACGCTGGTTCGTCGTTGTTTTCCGGTCGGCCTTCGATGTAGAACCAGTTGTGGATCGGCTTCAGGATCTCCAAAACTTCGGCCACGAGTACTTCGTCCATTGGCTCTACGGCCCAATCGACCCATTCGGAAACGCGTCCGGGGTTTGCCGAACCGGTGACACACGTTGTGAAGTCCTGATTCGCGATTGAAAACTGCAATGCCAGTTTGGCGATGTCTGTGCCTGCTGCCTTGCAGTGTTCGGACGCTTTCTTTGCAATCTCCCGCACTTCCGGTGTGGCTTTGTGCCATTCGGGCAGAGCAGCACTCGTCAGTAGCCGCGCGGAAAATGGCGCGGCGTTCATCAGACCGACACCCTTTTCTTTGCAGATCGGCACCAGTTCCAATGCCATATCGTTCTGCAATGTGTAGTGGTTGTAGGTCAATACGCAGTCGATGTCCGCGTTGGCCAGAATGTACTTGAACATCTTCATCGGGTAACCGCTGACACCGATGTAACGCACCTTGCCTTTTTTCACCTGCTTGCAAAGAGCGGGAAGCGTTTCGTTCACGATCTGCGACATCTCCACGAATTCCAAATCATGGCACAGCACGATGTCCAGATGATCCTGACGCATACGTTCCAGAGAAATGTCGACACTCTCTTCGACTCGTTTTGCACTGAAGTCGAAGTGCGCGCCGGCGTAGCGGCCCAGTTTGGTGCCGAGGTAGTAGTTGTCGCGAGGAATTTCTGGCAGCACCTGACCCAACAGCACTTCGCTCATGCCACGACCGTAGAACGGTGACGTATCAACGAAATTCATCCCGCGATCGATGGCAACACGCAAACTTTGCAGTGCTTCGTCGATATTGACTTTGCGAAATTCGGCCCCCATTGAAGACGCGCCAAACGAAAGTGCGGTCAGGTCCAGGTCAGTATTTCCGAGACGACGTTTTTCCATAAGTCTTGTATTGAATAAGGAAACAAGAAATCTACCAGAACCGTAGGATAGCATTTCCAATAGGTATCTTCGACTGATCGGTTTTGCAAATCAGGGCCGCCCTCTTTTACAAGATGCCGAGTTTGGCGAGGAGGCATGGGACTTT
>CAYZYB010001431.1:0-1700 GCA_964481505.1 uncultured Planctomycetaceae bacterium
TCAGCATACTGAAGGCGCTGCTGGCGGGGCGTTGCAATTCCAGTTCTTCGCCTTCTGCAGCGCGAGCCTTGATGACAAGATCATCAGTCCCGGCAGCGATTCCGCTACTCCATTCATCCGCAAGGCCCATTAACCGAGTGCGAATGTTGTGGTTAACGTTTCGCAGCCCGGAGATCTCAAATGAACCATCTTTCAGTGTGAACACCGACGTCCATTTTCGATGTTCAGAATCGATGGCAGAGACCATGACGCCTTCGATGGATTTGCCGGCCTGGTCAACGACTTTCCCGCGAATCGTTTCAGCAGAGATCGGACCGTTGAATAGAAAGAGCGCCGAAGCAAGTCCGGTAAGTACCGCAAAGTATCTCATCAAGTGTTCTCTCCTCGGACCAGTTGTTCCCACAAACAAACCTACGAAGCGCCCGAATCGTGGACAGCAAATTATTGTGAATCCTATTCATCCAGCGTGTTCAGAACTTTTGCATCCAGAATGAGCTTTCGAAACTGACCGTCAGGTACGTCCGCCAGCAATCTCAGAAACGCCAATAGTTCTGGAATGTCTCGTTCGCTTAGTTTCATTGCAGTGTAAGCATCGCTGACTTCATCTGCTGTACCAGATTGTTTCTGCCTGTACGTCTCAAGCTTTTTCCGTAGAGCTTTACGTACGTCGACTCCGCGTTTAGCCAGGTTTCGCAGTGAGGGCGTTGGTTTGGCAGTCCCGCCTTTGCTGACCACGTGTGACTTGCCGTCGGTGAAGTCTGCTGGTGTATGGCAGGCGGCGCAGTTACCAACGCTTGCGGCACCCTCGTACCGCATAAACGTCTTGAATCCCTCGTACGCCGACCGTTGCATGCCTGGTGGAGTTTTCAACAGAATTCGACCTTCCTGGTTCGCCAGGCGACTGAAAATCCGCCCGGCAAAATCCTCCGGCGTCTCGTCGTCGTCGAGTTTGTCTGGAATGCGATTCACGTAGGAGAAGGCGTCGAAGACAGAACGCTTTGTGGTGGCGAGCCGGTGGATTCGTGTTTCCGCTTCGATGCTCGCCTTCTTCCCGGAGTCTTTTTCACCGCGGGCCACGTATTCGAGAATCCGGACGAATGACATGCCGGCGTTCTTCATCTTCGGCTGCAGACGCCGCTTTGCCTTCCACAGTCTGCCGATCCGGCCGCGCTGCTTCGGATTGAGTGCTTCCATTCGGCGGTCGACCCAGGGCTGATGGTTCGCGGAGTCGTATCCGACTGGGAGTTCTGTCTGATCGATCTTCGTCAACAGATCTGCCAGTTCCTTGTCCGTTGCGCCAACGTCATCGCCGTCAGCACGCGTAGGGCCGGTTCCTACCGGCCGCGTCACTGTGATTGGCCGGTGGGAACCGACCCTACTTTCTTCCCCCAAGGCATACGCAGTCAGCAGTAGTAGCGGGCAAAACAATGTGAGGATGGTTTTCATATTATTTGTTCCGTCCGTGTGCATCCGACGGTTGGGACGAAGGGAAAATCGACAAGACTTTCGGTCATACCAGAGCCGTGCCAAAATCCTGGCGACTTCTCCTATATCTGACCACAGAAACGATCGAATCGTGGACTGACATTCTGGAAGTTCATTACTTGCGTATGAGTTTCGCCAAAAGAAAGTAGGGCCAGTTCCCACCTTGTCGTTACCCACATCTCACCAGTGTTTTTGCTGGAAACCGCTTGTTTTAG